>CAZGXE010000013.1:0-15832 GCA_964529605.1 uncultured Candidatus Bathyarchaeia archaeon
CTACTCCATCTCGATTGTAGCCGGAGGTTTAGGCGTCACATCATAGTAGACAGCTGAAATCTTCGGGCATTCCTTGATTATTCGTTCAGCGCACTCCTCCAGACAATGCCAAGATATATCAGCTACTTGGGCTGTAAGAAAATTTTCGGTTTGAACTGCCCTTATAGCAACTGAGTATGGCTTCTGCTCTGCGGTCTCAGAGATGAGATATAGAATCCTTGTGATGTCAGGATCGGCCCCAATAATGGCTTTTTGCATTTCAAGCAGATCTTCAAGAGGCATCCTGTAAACTTCATGATTATGTAGACATTTAACTGCAGCTATATCACCGTACTTTCGCATATTATCCTTTATCCCCGTTGCCTTATCGCTGAAAATTTTCACTGAGATTTTCTCCCGATTGACTCTTAAAGATTCAGCAGCGATTCCTTCGATTTTTTCTGTTTTCGGGTTTAAAGCGAATTCGTTATCGATTATGGCTGCAAAATATTGGCTTGGCCTATACGGATCTAGTTCCTCCTCAACTATGGCCGTCGCTCTCTTTAGGGCGGTTAACTTATCGACTCCGATTCTACCGACAACTCTCACAGAGAGCCCTGGGCCTGGAAACGGCTGCCGCTCAGTTATTTCCGCCGGAATCTTTAGGTACCTTGCGACTTCCCTAACTTGTTGCTTCAGGAGGTTTACTAAAGGCTCAACAACTTTAAAACCGTAGAGCCTCCGTGTGCTTATGCCAATCTGCTCCAAAACATTATGCTGGGTCTTTATTCCGCCCTTAGTCTCAATTATGTCTGCGAGAATTGTTCCCTGAACAAGATAGTCACAGCTCTCCCTCTTCGCTATTTCGCTTAGAACCTCATAAAATGTTGCTCTGAAGGCCTTACGCTTCTCTTCAGCATCTCTAAGTCCGTTAAGCGCATCCAAAAAATGCTCTTGAACATGCTCTACCTTGACTGGGAGATTCAGCGGTGGGCTTGAAAGTACCTCAGCCACTTTTTTAGGTTCTCCCTCTCTCATAAATGCGTTGTCGAGAATAACGCATATTAACCTGTCGTTTATGGCCATATGGGTCAGAACGGCGCAGGTTGAGCTGTCCACGCCGCCGGAGACTGCTATTAACGCTTTGCTTCTGCCGATGATGCTTCTGATTTCATTAACTTCTCTCTCAACAAAGCTTTCCGGATCAAACTGACTCAATTCTCAGCACGCTTCTTTTCACATATTCATCAATGTTGCTTATGGATCATAAAAAACCTTTTTTCGATGCTGATTTAAAAATCGTTGGAAATTCGTGTTACACATTCAAGCTTACCGCAAATATTTAAAAAGAAAATTTGAAAAAAATGCGGGAAAGAATTTTATTTTTTCATGTTTCTTATATAATTGATTTAAATGTGCGTCTTAATGGTTAGAAACTTTGCTGAGATGAAGGGCTGTTTTAGAGAATCAAGCCAAATGCTTTTAAGGCTTAAGAGGCTCTACATAATATATTAAGTGATATATGCCAAATAGGGGCTCTTGGAGCGTATAATCATGAAACTCGTAACTGTCCTGCTTCCGGAAGCCTATCTTGAGGGGCTCGATGAGCTAGTTAGACAAAATATGTATCCAAGCAGAAGCGCGGCCATAAGAGCCGCCGTCAGAGACCTGCTTAAGCGAGAGCTCTGGTCCAAATAGCGGATAGTAATCCTTTAATTCAAAAACTTAAAAGATTAAGTATTGTAGCTGACCGATGATGAGGCCCGTTGCTAAGGAAAAGTCTTCTTTAAATGACTAGAGGACGGACATCTAAGGTCGGCTGCCAATTATATTCACCTCAAATCAATAAAATTATTCGCTGAATCCCTAATACTCTTAGCCGCATCAGCGGGATTCTCCACGTTAACTATTGATCTTCCAACGATTAAATAACGTGCACCAGCAAATATTGCCTCCTTGATTTTCCCGCCTTGTACGCCGACTCCAGGAGAGTAAATTGGCACAGCTCCATCTAAAATTGTGTAGACCTCTCTTATTTTTTCAGGGTATGTTGCACCGACGATTACGCCGTCAGCACCCCACGATAAGGCTTTCTCAGCGAATATCACATATTGTGGTTTAACCTTTCCGTCTCTTCGGTCAAGAACGCTCTGTCCGTAGCCTTCCCATGCTGCTTTATGACTCATGTATACTAGAAGTATGATGCCGCGGCTCATTTTTTCAGCAACTTCAAATATTGGTTGGAGTCCATCTTCCCATCCAACGAATGGGTTAGCGATTAACGCGTCAAATCCAGCTTTGAAGTAGTTTTCAGCTATTATGCGGTTTGTACTCCCCACATCATTAGCTTTACAGTCTGCTATTGTCGGTAGACCGAGATCATGCGCCCTCTCAAGGATTTTCCTCACACCATTAAATAGGCCTAGGGGTAAAATGAGATGATAATTAACTTTTAATGCGCATACGTATTCATGTACACTCTCGAGTATAAGCATGCTTCTCGAAAGTATCTCTTCGGGTTCACAAGCAGAAACATCTAAGGCTAAAATAATTCTTGAATTTTTCCTCTTCTCAGACTTCTCTATGAGAGATTTAAATACGCGAGACAAGCTTACTCACCCTTCACATTCATTAATGAGCCACCACAGAATCTAGTAATTAAATCGGTTGCTATATTCATTGCCCTAATTAGCTTATCGAAGCTTATTCCCGGCACACCGCAGAAGATTAGGAGAGTACTCTTTGTGCTCTCAGTTATCTTTGTACGCTCGGAATCCCTATGCGGGTAAACAGCGATCACTCCCTCTTCATCTGAAACCACAACCTCGCCCCCCTGAAGTAAGACTGGCCTTCTCATGCCAATTCCATAAAATTTCTCGTCTTTAACAGCATATCGGATGGTGAGGGATTCTCCGATAATCTTCTCCGCATCGAAGGACGCTATCGCAATCTCAGACCTTATTGAAGCAAGATTGAGGGAGTCAACGAAGGTGTTGATTCTAGGCAACGGATTGCCTAAGAGAATTCTTCTTATTAAAGCCTCAGCAGCCGGCCTATTCTTGGTTGGGTCAATTCCAATCTTCCAAAAGAAATCACGATAGGTCCGTACGCTTGGATAATCCTTAAGTATTTTAACATTATATTGGGATCTGATTTCACGAATCACCTCCGCCTTTAAAACTTCCAGCTGAGGATCCCATCTCCTAACCCTAAGATCCTTTATTAGGACGGCTAAAATGTGTAAATTTGGGAAATTCTGTTTAACCTTCGGATCAATCCTTACCCACATTCATGATCTCTCCAGTTAAAACCTAATAGGAATATCATCTGTGTAGAAGACATACATTAAATTATTTTGGTTATGAGCGTAAAAATTAAACCCGACCCCGCCTTTTTATGAATGTAGGGTGCTAGCTGTGAATGGTTAGGAGGGGATGAAGGGCATGTCCCTAGAAGAGTATCTGAAAAAGAGAAATTTCAACAGGACCCCTGAGCCTAAAGGCAAAGAGGATTCTGAAAAAGATGCTAGTTCTAGTTTAGGAAGGATTTATGTGATCCAGAAGCATGCGGCCAGTCACCTACATTATGATCTCAGACTTGAAAAGGACGGTGTACTTAAGAGCTGGGCCATACCCAAGGAGCCTCCAACAGTTAAAGGTATTAAGAGGCTGGCTGTTCAAACTGAAGATCATCCAATCGAATACGCTAATTTTGAGGGTGTTATTCCTGAGGGGCAGTACGGTGCCGGAACGGTTGAGATATGGGATAAGGGAACATTTGATGTTGAGAAGTGGGAGGAAGATGAGATTGTTGTACATATATATGGCAAGAAGCTTAAGGGAAGATACTGTCTAATTAAATTCAGGAAGCAGGAGGGTAACTGGCTCTTCTTCAAAACATCGTAGCGATCAAAAGTTTTTACTTAGATAAAAATTGAGAAAGCTAGGGGAACGCAATTATTATTAGGGCAAAGTGACTTACTGTTGAGTCATTCATTCCGAACCTTTAGAACGTAACTAAACATGGTCATCAGAGAGCACTTATATTTAGTAAGGAGAATCTGGGAGCTATGAAGTTTGAAGTAATCTTTCAGCCCGAAGGGAAGCGTGTAAAGGTCCCTTCCGGAAACACGATTTTGGATGCTGCGAAACTTGCTGGTGTAGACTTGACTTCCATCTGTGGAGGGCTTGGTGAATGTGGAAAGTGTAAAGTTATAATTGAGAAGGGTGAAAAGAACGTAAACCCTCTAACCAGCATTGAAAGAAAGTTGCTCTCTGAAAATGAATTGTCTTTAGGCTATAGGCTTGCATGCCGAACAATCATTAAAGGCCCTTTACTCATCAGAATTCCTGAGGAAAGCAGAACTGGCAGACAGAGACTTCAAGTTGAGGGTATAAAAACACCGGTTAAACTTGAGCCCTTCATCAAAAAGTACTTCCTCAAGTTATCCAAGCCGAATCTTCAGGAGGTTAAGTCTGATGCTGAGAGCTTGCTGGATGGGCTTAGAACAAATTATAGGCTCCAAGGGCTAAGGCTTGATTTCGCAGTCCTTAAGAGTCTGCCTTTAATTCTCAGAGAGCGCCTCTGGAAGGTGACAGTCACCGTCTGGGATGATAGTGTGGTGATTGATGTAGAATCGGGAGATACCACTAAAAGAGTTTTCGGATACGCCGTTGACATAGGTACAACTAAGATCGCAGGCTACCTACTGGATTTGAATAGCGGAGTTGTTCTCGCTGTTGACTCACTGATGAATCCACAAGTATCCTATGGAGAGGATGTGATTTCAAGAATCGCCTATGCATCTGAAGGCCCAGAGAATCTGAGAAGACTTCAGCAGGCTGCCGTTAATGGCGTAAACCAGATTTTAAAGAATCTTTTAGATAAGACTGGTGTGAAACCGAGAGAAGTCTATGAGATGACAACGGTCGGTAATACAGCCATGCATCACCTATTCTTGGGAATACCTCCAAAATATGTGGCTTTAGCGCCATATCCGCCGGCTATAAGAAGCGGAATGAACGTTAAATCACGTGATTTAGGCGTTAATATTAATGAAAACGGTAACATTTATGTCCTTCCGGTGATAGGCGGCTTCGTTGGAGCCGACACTGTTGCAGTGATATTAGCAACTGAACTCTACAAAAGAAAGGAATTATGCATGATACTCGATATTGGAACAAACACTGAAGTTGTTCTGGGAAATAAAGAAATTATGTTAGCTTGCTCATGCGCTTCTGGTCCAGCCTTTGAGGGTGCTCATATAAAATATGGTATGAGAGCCGCGAGCGGCGCGATCGAGATGGTTAAGATTAATCCAAAAACGCTTGAGGTTGAATATCAAACTATAGATAATGTTAAACCCCACGGTATATGCGGATCAGCGATGGTTGACGTTACCGCGGAGATGCTGAAGGCTGGAATAATCGATGTGTCTGGAGCATTCAATAGGAGAACAAATTCGCCGAGACTACGTGAGGGTGAGAATGGAACCGAGTTTGTGCTAGCGTGGAATAATGAAACCGCTATTGAAGGAGACATAGCTGTCACGCAGAAGGATATTAGAGAGATTCAGCTAGCTAAGGCTGCAATACATACTGGATGTACACTACTAATGAAGAAGATGGGTATAACCGAGTCAGATATAGAGCTGCTCTTCATAGCCGGGGCCTTCGGCTCCTACATAGACCCTGAGAAAGCGAGGATAATAGGGATGTATCCTGAAATATCCCTAAGCAAAGTGCGGATTGTTGGCAACGCCGCTGGAACAGGTGCTAGAATGGCACTACTATCAAAATCGATCAGAAAGAAAGCTGAAGAAATATCAAGGAGAGTTAACTACATTGAACTTGGAGCTGAGCCAGACTTTCAAGTGGAATTCCTAAACTCACATTTTCTGCCACACGCTGATCTAAAGAAGTATCCGGAAACAATCAGTATGCTCAAAAAGTTAGGTAGAGAAATCAAAAAACCACCGGTGCTACCCAACCGAAAGTGATGGAAGTAATCTGTCCGCGAGTTTCTAAAGTTACCCTTTGTTTTCATATCTTGCTTAGGAGCATTCCGAGGTGATTAACTTTTTAGGTGTCATTCTAATTTTTATGATTTCTGGCGCATAAAATACTCTTTCCGGTATTTTTCAAACAGCTCATCTCTCAGATTCCTGAGTTTCTCACTTATTTTCACAGGGTAGGCTTCGCTATTTCTTAAGCGTCTATACTTTTCCGGTAGAGCTGCAAGCTGCTCAGCGCAATATTTCCTTATTTCCTTTATGTCTGGGAAATCGTAGACGATTTCGCCCTTGATTATTACAGGAATTAGTAGTGGTTTAGCATCATCAACTTTTTCATCCCATAGAGTAATAATGTCCTCCATGTATTTACCGTTATCAAATCTCCTCCAAACCTGCTTCTTTCCAGGCAACGTTGCCTTACCCATACTGCTTGTGAATTTCGTTGCCGGAATCATTTTGCCGCTCTCATCACTTGTCTCCGCGAGCTTGAATATCCCATCTAAGGCTGAGACACTGCCCTCATTTGTCAGAGAATCATAGTTTGCGCCGGTTATCAGTTTTGTTCCAACACCGAAACCATCTATTGGAGCACCTTTGGATAAAACATTTTCAATTACGAATTCATCGAGGCGGTCGCTTGCAAAAACTTTCACATCCGTTAGCCCAGCCTCATCAAGCATTTTACGTGCTTTCTTGCTTAATTCAATAGGGTCTCCGCTATCAAGTCTGATTCCGGCAAGATTATAGCCTTTCCTCTTAAGCTCTAACCCTACTTTTATGGCGTTCTTAACACCCTCAATTGTTTCGTACGTGTCAACTAAAAGAACCGTATTATGAGGAAAGCTTTCGGCATATTCTCTGAAGGCGGCGATTTCCGTCTCCTTGAATGAACCGACCCCTCTAAATCGTTCCTCAATAAACTTGTGGGGTATTGTTCCAACGAAAGGGATGCCCCACTTCATAGCTGCTATGATGAGTGATGTTCCGTCGGCC
This sequence comes from uncultured Candidatus Bathyarchaeia archaeon, assembly GCA_964529605.1. GTDB lineage: Archaea > Thermoproteota > Bathyarchaeia > Bathyarchaeales > DTEX01 > DTEX01. The sequence goes on from CAZGXE010000013.1 coordinate 6,986, forward strand.
CCGCCGATGTACGCTGCCCTAGCGCCGAGAACAGCTGCGTCTCTCCCATGAGCCCTTCTAGCCCCAAAGTCAACAACTGTTCTAGGCGAATAAATGAGGTTTTTACCCTTTGCAGCATAAGCGATTCGTGAAGTTTTTGTAGCGATTAAACTCTCAAAATTCATGACATTAAGCAGATAGGTTTCAAGCAATTGCACGTCTATTGAGGGGCCGGTAATATTTATCACCGGCTCATTTGGGAATACTGGGGTGCCCTCTGGAACAGCGTAAACATCACCCTTAAACTCGAAGTTCTCTAGATAATCCAAAAACTCGCTGCTTAAGTCCCTTCCAGCCATCTTTTCAAGCCATTCACGATGTTTTCTGCTTAAGCCACGGTTTAAGATTTGGATATAGCTGACAAACTGCTCTAGACCTGCGGCAATAACGTAGGAGCCCAAATGCTTAAGGATCTCACGGAAAAAGTAGGTTTCAGTTATTGTGTTATTCACACCATGATCAAAATTGCATTTCCCAGATGTTAGCTCGTAATAGTCGATGAAGAGGAATAGATCATCCTCGTCTAAGAGCCCGCTTTCAAGCTTTTTCAAGATGCTCTTCCCCATCTTAAGAGTTCTCTCTAATAAAGTTGCATTAAACCAAAAAATAAACTCTTAAAGACATATTTAATCTAAACGCTTTTATGAGCGCAATATTTTAGAATCTAGCGGATGAAACATTCTTCTAGAACGAACTAGGCCACATCCTCCTTTTTCTAATTCTCCTTCTTGAGGTAGCCATTCTCTTTATGGAGTTTGTTATCTCATCATATATGGATGGCAGATCCCAGCCGGAAGAGGAGTAATTATACGCTTTTCTGGCAGTTCTTATATTAACGTTAACCTCGTAGCGTCTTCTATCTTTCTCTATTGACGAAGATTTTATTGTACTTCTAGCTTCAATAATCGGTGGGAGAAACCTACTTATATTATTGATTAAGCGTACAAACTTTATCTTTGCAGCCTCAGCCTCAAAGGGATCATCCGGTAAACCGACGATGCGGACTGGAACATCAACCTTAATTTTTCCAACCGATATGAGCTTCGCAAAATCTCTATAGGTGATTATTCCATGGAGTTCCTCGCCAACTGTTACGAGAGAATAGGATGAATCACGTGTAAGCATGTCTTCAGCAATCTCGCTTATTGGAGTTTGTGGGTCACATTCTAGTGGAGATGGACTCATAATAGCCTCTACCGGATAGTCGAGAGAGCTGACGATGTTTGGAACGCCGGCCATGTACTTGCCTCCTCCAAAACCCGCTATTAAATTAAATACTATATGGGTTGAGGTTATGACGCCTCCTATCCTCTTGCCTTTTATAATTGGCAAGTGATCGATTTTTCTCCGAAGCATTATTGCCCTCGCCTTAGAAACTTTCTCTCCAGCCGACATTGTTACCGGCGAGGGAGTCATAATCTTGGAGGCTCTTATATTTCCGAGCGAGCTCTTCTTAACTTCCTTAACTATGGCTCTAACATCGATCTTACCGATAACATTTTTATTTCGGACAATTGGAAGCGCCCTCAACCTGTAATCAGCCATTATTTCCGCGGCTTCAAAAAGCCCTGCGTTGGCTGATAATCTTGGGACAAAGTTTAGAAACGATTTAATTCTCATGCTAACTGGATTTTTTGCTCTCAAAATATCCCTCACCATGGCCATTCCAATCCTATCGCCAACCCAAGAAAACACCTCATAGAAGTTGTTTTCCCTCATTAATCCAATCGCCTTAGATACCGGCATAGATGGGTCAACAACAATACATTCTGAGATAAAATTTTCAACCGACCTATCTAGAGAACTCAAATTATATCCCAACCACAACTGATCAACAAGTAAGAATATGGCATCAATTCTTTTATAATTGGCGGTTTTCTGCAGAAACAGCCGCCATAATCAGTTCATCGATAACCTTAATTATTCTCCCAGCGAAAGGAAGTGAATGAATGAAAGAGGAATTAAAAGTTTAAAGGGTTAAAGATTGAGTATGAGTTCAGGGGAATTCGAGTTCAGTAAGGCTTCAGTAATAGTTAAAACTCTGAAGAATTATGAGAAGATCGTAGCCCAGATTTTAAAGGAGAGCTTTCCAGACGCGGAGGTTTTGGCAAGCCCCCTAAACTTTTCCGGCTTAGTTCTGGTGAAATCTAATGTTTCGTCAGAGGATATGATGAAAGAAATAAAGAAGATTCCGGAGGCTGAGAAGGTTATGCCAATAAAATATTATGCACCGGCGGAGATTAAGTCGATAGCTGATGCCGCCCGAAGGATTGTAGGCGAATTAGAAGAAGCGTCTTCCTTCGCGATTAACACTGTCAGAAGGGGAAAACATGATTTTTCAAGTCTAGACGTTAATGTTAAGATCGGCGCCATATTGAAGTCTTCTTCCGGATGCCCAGTTAACCTAGATTTCCCCGATAAGGTTGTCTTCGTTGAGATTCTAGGGCCACACGCCTATCTCGGGGTTGTCGATGGAAAAGAATTTCCGAAGAAGACCGCTCCATCAAAATTTCAAATCAGAGAATATTTCAAGAAGATTTCACTTGTTCAGATGCCTTATCTCGGCGGATTGGAAATATCAAGAGAGATGGGTGTTAGAGTTGGAAGGGAAGCTCAAACTTTTGAGGTTGGAGAGCTTACAATCGCCCCGATAGGAGCTGTTAGAGCTGAGGAATTAAATGCCTTCTTAAGAGGGGTCTTCGAGGGTATAAAATCAAGATACCTAATACAAAAAAGAACATACGCGCATAAACCGCGTAAAACAAAGGTTTACGTCCAAAACTTATATGAACTCGTTAGGGAAAGATCTTCAGAACCACTAATAGTTTTTGAGCCGGAAGGAAATCCCGTAGACTCAGTAGCCCTCACCCTCGCTGAGATAGTGATTAAGAAGAAGAGGGTGAATTTTCTCGTAGGTTCAAGAGAAGGCATCCCCCATGGAATCTTCCGCTTCGCAGAGCTCGTTATAGATCTCTGCCCAGGTGTAACCATAGCAACAGACTTAGCGTCAGCTTCAGCTCTAATAGCGCTTGCATTTGCACTTCATCAAAAACTAAGTAGCGAATTAAGCGAAAAATAAGTGAATGTTTATGTGATTTTTATGATATGCGCAAAAGAATCCTTTCTAATTTATACACTTGCTAGAGTGGACCGAAATTATAAAAAAGGTGTTTCACCATTAAATCCTCAAGTGGAAACATTAAGGGGTGTGTCGTCTTGAAATGTCCAGTTTGTGGAGCTGAGGTTGATGAGAACGCGAGGTTCTGTCCCAAATGCGGGGCTTCTCTAGAATTAACGAGAAACATTATAATATCAACAACTCCGATCATTTCAGGCTACGGGATCAAGAAAGTTTTAGGAATAGTCACCGGGGTCTCCCCGAGAACAAGGGGTGTTCTTGGAAGATTCGTCGCTGGACTAGAGAGTATGTTCGGCGGAGAAGTTAGAGCCTTCACAAGTGAAATTGAGAAAGCGCGTGCAGAAGCCATAGAGAGGATGAAAGCTAAAGCCCTAGCATTAGGAGCGAACGCCATACTCGGTGTGGATCTTGAAACATCAGATCTGGGATTAGGCGCAGGCGTGGTCCTAATATCCGCTACTGGAACCGCCGTCATATTAGAACCAGAGCAATAATAGTCTTTCAGAGTGAAAGTTTAAAATAATCTAGGATAAATTCAAAAATTAAAATCAACCCTAATATAATGAATACCGCTGAAGCTCCAATTTTCAGATATTTTTCAGGTATAAACCTTAAGATCTTACATCCTAAAAAGACTCCGATAATGGTTAAGAGAGTGAAGGCTAACATAATACCTAACAGAACAGCTAATGGATTTCCAAACTGAGCTGCCAGAAAAATTGAGGTCAACTGGGTTTTATCACCTAGCTCCATTAATGAAACCAGCGAGAAAGTTTTAAGCAAAGTTGCTTCTCTATTCTCAATGCTTTCATTCTTCTTGCTTTTTTGAAGGGGGGCGATCACACCGAAAACTATGAACACTAATCCGGCGGCGAAGCTAATCAGTCTATGCGGCAAAAAGCTTATTATCGGACCGCCTATTAGCGCGCTTAAGCCGTCAACAATAAAAAAGCCAAGCATTGCACCTAAGAAAACTTGAAGCGCAGAGCCTCTCGATGAGAGCATAATTGTGCATATTTGCGTTTTATCACCTAGCTCAGCTAAGAAGATTAATATGAAAGCTGTTAATACTGGGATTAGCTCCCCGCTCATACTTACCCTTCATCCCTCATCCGAAGGCTTATCTCTATCCTCCGCATCTCCTCTAGGAGTTTAGGTTTCCTCTTAAAGTATTCTCTGACGGGTTTAAGGATTTTAATAATGGCTTCAGCGACACCATTCTTAAGATCCAACGGATGGACTTCACCGTGTAAATATGCATTCCTTAAATCTTCGTACCTCTCAAACGTTATTGATCCTCCATACTTTTCCGGACGGGGGATGTCGATTAATCCAAGCTCAGGGAAAACTATGTATCGAGCATGCTCAAGAATCGGGTTTCCTTCTTCCTGTTTCGGTGGACAGTATGCAGCTCTAATCTTAGATATAATCTCTTCAGGTGAGTCGTGAACAAAAATGCAGCTCTCAGGTTTACTCTTAGACATTTTAGAGCTTATCTTTTGGCTGATTTTGAGGTTCTCGTCAAATCTTCCTCCCAAGCCTTCTCTAGCTTCCAGCGCCTGAAGCCCCGATAGTAATGGTGTGTGTAAGCATACAGGCTTCTTCCAGCCGATCTTCTCAGCCGCATCTCTAGCTAGCATGTGCGCTTTTCTCTGATCTATGCCCCCGCAGGCCATGTCTAAGTTCATGTGGAATATGTCCGCAGCCTGCATGCATGGGTAAAATATCCAAGCTGTCTCAATATCTGATAAATCTAGTTCTCGACCCATTATCGTTAGCGCTCTCCTCACCCTTAGAAGTGATGAGCTTTTGGCTATTCTTATGACCTTTTCCCAGTATTCGATTTCACCAGCTATTTCTGAAGCCCAGAGAAAATGCACATTACCTAACGCTGTGACACCTAGCGCTTCAAAACACTGCTTAAAGTATTCACCGCATATGCGTATATTCTCCATAACCCCGCCGAGCTTATTGTTTATCCAGCTATGCCAGTCAGCTAAAAATATTGTGAAATCGAAACCGGCTTTGGCAACATCCTTAATCTTTGAACCGCAAATCAAACCCATACCGATATGCATGAGTCCTGAGCATTCGAACCCCCAATAAGCCTTCGGGTTGCTTGTTGTTTCAAGGAGATTCCGTAGTTCATCAGCTGTCACTATCTCCTCGGTGTTACGAGTTACTAGATTTATCCGCTCTTCAATATCCAAGCGGTAAGCCTCCGACAAAGAGAATCCAAAGTAGCTTTCATTCATATATTCTTTGCGAAAGTATATTATCTTTTAAAGCATAAAAGTTACTATGGAAGAATAGTGGTGTGGATTATGTCGTATTGCGAAAAGTGCGGTTTCAAGCTTCCGGATGATGCTTCCTTTTGCCCGAACTGTGGAGCGTCGGTCCCCCAGAAGATCCGTAGGCCTAGACTTGAATTAGCCGGTTGGGGTGAGAGGATAGTAGCATATGTGATAGATATGATAATCTTAGGGAGCATCGTGATCCCGCTTGTATCAATATTTGTAGGACCGTGGATGCATATAATAAATATTTGGAGGTGGAGTTGGACTCCTTTCGTAAGCTTCGGAGTAAGCAATATTGTTGCCTTCCTATACTGGACTTTTATGGAGGGCACCTATGGCCAATCTATTGGAAAAATGGCTTTAAAGATAAAGGTTGCAAGAGTTGACGATAAACCAATGGACATTCAAACAGCCGCCATTGAGAGTATGGGAAAAGCTTTTCTACTCCCCATAGACCTCATACTGGGTTTAATACTTTATCCGCAGAAGCAACAAAGGCTCTTTAACTACATTTCAAACACAATAGTCATTAAGGCTTGGTAGTGTAGACAACCAGCCGATAGATTTTGAACATTCGATGTTTTTACGGGTTTTAGAGGATTTTTTCAGGTTTCTCTAGACTCATACCGCCTTTATGCAGGAATTTTTCACCGTCGCGTAAGGTTGCCAAAACCATTCTCCAGCACACTATCATGAAAATGTTCAGATTGAAGATTTACCCTAAAGCCCCATTAACTTCTCTTACAAAGAATGCGAGGGTTCTCTCCGGCCATGAAGGCATCCATATTCATTTCAAGCGACATAAATTCAAGAAACAAGTTTAGGAAGACGTGGCTTATCCTTGCCGGTAGTGAATAATTTTTTCTGGCGGATAGCTCTCTTAGAATCCTCTTAAACTAAACATTCATCAAAAGATGCAAATTTGCGTTCTATATTATGGATCATAAGACGCTAATATTTTTAGGCAAGTTGCATGATGGATTCATAACCGTTAGAATCCGCATATTGGGGAATCATAATGGATTGGGAGGAAATTTTAGAGGATTATGGAGCAATAATCGAGGAGAGGCTCAAAAAGTACTTCAAAGAGATCCGGAAGGAGGCGGGGAAATATCATTCCTTCATAGCGAACCTCTATTCGACACTAGAAGAATATACGCTCAGAAAAGGGAAGAGACTTGCCTCATGTAGCACGCTCTTAACCTATAAGGGCTATGCAGACCGAATTGACGATGAAATTCTCAACGTTTGCGCTGGAATCGAAATATATCGCCACTGCATTCTAATCCACGATGACCTAGTGGATATGGATGCTCTTAGAAGAGGAGGGAAAACAATACACAAGATTCTCATGGAGGGTTATGATAGCCGATTTGGAGAAAGTGTAGCTCTCTTTCTTGGAAACATAGCCTACACATTAGCTTCACAAATTATAATGAGCTCAGGTTTCCCTAAAGAAAAGATTACGAACTCACTGTCGCTTCTCTCTGATGGTTATCGTGAAGTTAATGAAAGCCAAATACTTGATCTGCTGTTTGAGTATAAGAGCGATGTGGATGTGAGGGAGTGGAAGACTATGGCTTCTAGAAGGGCTGCCTCACTCTTCAAGGTTACCATGTTGACGGGCGCAGTTCTAGGCGGCGCCCCAGAGTATGACTTAAAGAGGCTTAAGGAGGCGGCAGTGAATATTGGATATGCCTTTGACATTCAAGATGACATCATAGATACATTCGCCGATGAGGAACAGTATGGTAGACCTCCCTGCGGAGACATAAAGTTAGGCAAGAAGCCCCTTCACATAATTTATGCTCTGAAATCGGAGGATAAGGAAGCCTCCGGAACTTTAGGGGCTCTCCTAGGAAAGAAATCCCTTAGCCAGAAGGATATACTCCTAATAAAAAGGATAATCCGTGAAGGTGGGGGATTAGAGGCCGCGAAGAAAACCTCAAAGAAGCATGCTGAGAAGGCAAGATCGCTCATCGCTCAGACAGAGCTACGCGAGGATGTGAAAGAATTCTTTAATTCCCTTATCACCTACATAGAGGGAAGTCTTGACTGGTATAAATGAAAGAATTTAATGTATTTTTTTGTACCCGTAAGTTTTAAATATGACCTGTATGATTTAATCTTGAACAAGTTTGAGAGGAGGATCTTACAGTGAGGTGTTGCATTTGGCTACAAACTGCACATCATTAATGGAGAAAACTCTAAACCGCCTCTCCCACTAAGGGTTAAGAAATTTCCCGCCTCCTCTCCAACCGAGCTCTTTCTGAAGATCCAAGAACAATATGAATATGCATTTCTTCTCGAGTCTATGAAAGGACCGAGAAAGCTCGCTCGATTCTCTTTCATCAGGTTCATGCCTAAGCTAGTCATAGCAGTGAAGAATGGTGAGGTAACGTTGAAAAATATGGAGACTGACGAGAAGATTAGAATCAAAGCCGCTGATCCACTCAATGTTTTAAGAAAGACTCTTAGAAGAGACGTTTACCATGGAAGGTTCAGATTTATTGGTGGCATTGTTGGATATATCTCCTATGATTCTGTACGTTATTGGGAGAAGATTCCTACCATAGCTGTAGACGATTTAAGGTTTCCAGATCTTGAGATAGGATTGTACGATGACGGCCTCATATTTGATCATGTAGGCGGAGAGACCTTTTACTTTTTCAGGAACGAAGACCGCTCTTGCGAGCTAGCTGAATTGGTGAAGAAACCTTATGAGCCTGGAAGTTTATCTTACACTAGCCCCCAAGTCAATATTGCAGAGGACCGGTATGAAGAGCTTGTTGAGAGAGCTAAGAATTACATAGCATCAGGCGACATCTTCCAGGTTGTCTTATCAAAAAGATACAATTTCAAGGTTAAAGGAGATTTCACTAGATTTTATCTAGCTTTACGAAGAATAACCCCTTCCCCATACCTGTATTTCTTAAAGATGGGAGAACGAAGGGTAATCGGTTCGAGCCCTGAGATGCTCATGCGGGTTGAAGGAAGTACCGTGGAAACGTTCCCCATAGCTGGTACTAGACCCCGAATTGAAGATTCTTACAAGAATAGGTTGTTAGCGGAGGATCTCCTGTTAGATCCTAAGGAGCGGGCTGAACATGTGATGCTTCTAGACCTAGCTAGGAATGATATAGGAAAAGTCTCAATTTTTGGAAGCGTCCAAGTAACAGAGTTCATGAAGATTCATCAGTACAGTCACGTCCAACATATAGTTTCTAGAGTGGAAGGTAAACTACGAAAAGAATGTGACTGCTATGACGCGTTGAAGGCAGTCTTCCCCGCAGGCACAGTTTCAGGCGCTCCAAAGGTTAGGGCCATGGAGATCATCGAAGAGTCTGAGCCGACTAGGAGAGGGGCCTATGC
>CAZGXE010000014.1:0-15383 GCA_964529605.1 uncultured Candidatus Bathyarchaeia archaeon
TCTTGATTCCCTCTGGAACATCCTTTTCCTCGACGATTCTTATTTTCTCATCATTCAATCTGATACCCCACTTTCCCATCTACTAATTTAGATCAGGCCCTAATTAAAATTTCTCATGTGAAGAATCATTGGTGGTCGGGCGGGCAGGAGTCTCATAGAAGGATTCTCGGTGCTCCTTCTATTTTGAATTCGCCGAGCCCAAGGCTTTAAATTACCTTAGAGCTCTCCTGCGACACTCCGGTTTCTGTACGCTTGGTAGGCTGAATTGCGCCTACCGGATGGGTAGACGCCTACAGCATCTCCATCAGTCCCGAGCGACAGCTGGGGGCTGATTCGGAAGCTCTACCAAGCTGAGCTACCGCCCGACCAAAATCAAAAATGATAGAAATCAAATATATGCTTTTCGTATTCCGCCAGGAAAGCGTATTTTATTAATTTGTTACATTAAACCATTCAAGGTTTTAGCTCTCTAATCAGATTTCGATATCGGCTTCTTCTGTATTTCTCCACCAATCTCATAACCTTCAGGTTATAGTTAAGAAGTTTCTCAATATTCATTTTGCTAGCTAAAGAATCTAGGATGCCGTATCTTATAGCTGTAACCCTCATGTACATGCTCATAAGCTCAATTGAGGCTGGAAAGAGATAAATGAAAATGTTACGATCACCACCGGGATCAGATCGGCTGCCAACCCTAGCGACAATATGTCCCCTGTCCACTATCCTCGGAGCATACCTTCCAGTGTCAACCGAAAACCCGTTCTCAACAGCGATCCAACGAAGTAAATCACGGTCAACCCTATCCACAAACATCACTCTCACAGCTTCAAGCGTCATCCTCTCAATTCGGCTAACGCCCACCGGAAGAAAACCAAAATACACGCCCTTTTCAAGAAGGCTGAAAATTACATCTAGAAGCCCGATGATTTTATATTTAGGCCTTGAGTCCCCCATTATTCTCCATCAACCTTAGCCAAAGTGGAGTCGTTAGGGAGTTCACGAAAACTCTACTCTAAATTTAAATGATTAATTATTGATTTTATAAACCTTTTTCAGAAACTTCTGTTTAAACAGGAACTACGCAAAAATTAAATCCCTCCGTTTTCTAGGATTAATATGGGTGGTTCATAAGGGCCGGTAGTTCAGTGGTATGAATGCCGCCCTCGCATGCAAGGGAGAATGCCGAGAGCGGCGGAGGTCGCGGGTTCAAATCCCGCCCGGTCCACCAACAATTTTTGGTTCGAACCTATAATTTTTATAAGCAACTCTCGTGTACTTCATCTTTCATGCATATCAGTACTCCCAGTGTTTGGAGTAGAAATGTATGCTATCTGGTAAACGAAAATATCCATGAGGAGAAAAAGCAAGTGACTTTTAGAGAAAAATGACAGCACATACATGGTGAACTCAGTAGTTAAACAAGCAAAGTGTTGAACGGTGATGGGAGGAATCATTAATTCATCGTAAACAAAACTGTGAAAAAGTTTTCAATGGAAACATTTATAAGATGTTTTGAGAGTAAGGTTTTCAGCAGTATCATAAATGATATCACAAGTGATGATAAATTTGAGGGAGAAATTAAATGCATGAAGAAGAACATCCATTACAACCTCCACCATTTCTGAAACGTTTATTGAGGCATACAGCAATGGTTCCAAAAGGGTTCTTAAGATTCTATGTTCTGAGGTTACTGAAAGAAAAGCCTATGTCTGGATCAGAAATAATGGATGAAATCGAGAGGGAGACAGATGGAATTTGGAAGCCTAGCCCCGGATCAATTTACCCCTTGCTAGCGTGGCTCAGACACAATAACTATACAGAGGAATTACCACCCATAGAGGGGGGAATTAAACGTTACAAACTTACAGAAAGAGGTGAAAAATTCCTTCAAGAACAGGTAAAATATCGAGGAAGAATATTTGAGAAAATAGAATCCTTTGTTCCACCACCATTCTTCACAGGGTTTATGTTTGCGCCACGTAGTGAAGAATGGATTAAGCTTAGGCAGGCTGGAAGACGATTTGTTAGAGCGTTTCTAAATCTTAGGAAGGGCTTGATGGAAAAGCCGGCAAAGCAGTTTATCGATGAAATTGCGGAAATTTTGAACAACACGGCTGAAAAGATGGAGGAACTCAATGAAATGTTAGAGGAAAAAAGCGATTAAGATGAAAATGGTATTTGAGGCTATAAACCTAAAGAAGGTCTACATGCTTGGGAAGATTCCAGTGGGGGCCTTAAATGGTGTAAATCTGAGAGTTAATGAGGGTGATTTTCTAGCAATTCTTGGGCCTTCTGGAAGCGGAAAATCTACACTTCTACATTTAATCGGTGCCCTTGACAAGCCATCGGAGGGAAATATTCTCATAGAGGGCGTAGACATCTCCACATTAAATGATGGGCAACTGGCCGATTTAAGACGCAGAATAGGCTTCGTATTCCAATTTTTCAATTTGATTCCAAGGCTTACAGCCAAGGAAAATGTTGAACTTTCATTGGCAATAAGTGATGTAAGCAAAAGTGAAAGACGGAAGAAAGCAGAGAAACTTCTAGAAATGGTGGGTTTAAAGAATAGGATGAGTCACAAACCAACTGATCTTAGTGGCGGCGAACAGCAAAGAGTAGCTATTGCAAGAGCTCTAGCGAATAATCCAAGGTTTCTTTTAATGGATGAACCGACTGGAAATTTGGATTCAAAAACTGCTGAGGAGATATCTAAATTGGTAAAAAAGTTGAATGAGGAAGAAAACTTAACAATAATTCTGGCTACTCATGACCAAACGATGACAAGAGTAGCTAACAGAATCGCGTACATACGTGATGGTTTAATAATCCGAGAAGAGGAAAGGTGAGATGAAGATAAACGATATATTTTCATACGCGTTTAGTGCAATAAAATTGAGAAAGCTTCGTGCAGGCTTAACAACTTTAGGAGTAATTATTGGAGTAGCTGCCATTGTCGCCTTGCTCTCGCTTGCTCAAGGTTTTGAGAGCACTATAGTCTACCAGCTTCATAAGGGATTCTCAACAAACACGCTTATTGTAAATCCGGGAGGCGGATTTAATCGAATGAACCCTTTTGGCACTACAACTTCATCCGATTTCAAATTGCTAATCAATGACACTCAGCTAATTAATGAAATCGAAAAAGTTAACGCTAGCGTTGCGGTGATTCAAAAAATGTGCTACATAAAATTCAATTATAGAGAAGTCGGTCTTACTGTAACAGGTATAAATTTCACTCAATTCAAAATCATCTATGGGGCAACTTTTTCGGCTAAGTATGGAGAAATTCCATTAAACCCGGAAAACAACACTGTGGTAATTGGATATAGACTAAGAGAACCCTGGGAGAATGATACAATCCTTTTCGACATCGGTGATGAGATAGAGATTACTTGGATTAGTAGGATGAAGACACGTCTGGAGAACAAGAGTTGTGCTGGAAAAGTTGTGGCAATTCTGGATGAAATTGGCTTTAACTTTGGCGGGGGCCCCTCAGATTATGGCATTTACATTCCAATATCGCAGGCGCAAAGCTTCTTTGGAATTAACGAATGCAGTATGATAATTGTTCAGTTAGTAGACGACAGCGAGGAAACAATCGAGGAAGTTTCTGAATCTATAAAAGATTTGTTTGATAATCAGGTTTCAGTGAGCTCTCCAACAGCAATGCTGAATGTCGTATCGTCCGCCTTTTCAACAATAGAGCTCCTGTTAGCGGGGATAGCGGCCATATCACTCTTAGTAGCTGGAATTGGCATAATGAACATAATGATAGTTTCTCTGATGGAAAGAACCAGAGAAATAGGAATACTGAAGGCTCTAGGAATGAAAAATAGAACAGTGCTTCTAATATTTCTAAGCGAAACCATAATTATAGGCCTAATAGGTTCAGTAGTAGGCATTGTCGCCGGATGGAGCTTCGCAACAATTGTTGGAAATTCAGGGTTGCTAGGCGGTATGACCCCTCTAGGCGGATGGGGAAGAGCCGCAACCAGAGGAATAAGCATAACTCCAATCTTAACTCCAACAGTACTGCTTGGAGCACTCGCCTTTGGCATGATGGTAAGCGTGATATTTGGATTATATCCAGCATGGCGAGCATCAAAACTAAACCCAGTAGAAGCGCTACGATACGAGTAAACCATAATTTTTTCTTAAGAAACGCGCAAATCCGCCATTGCCTGCTGATTCAATCGATCACGTTATAACAGATTTCCGCATGCATGGAGGAGGCATAATTCTTTGAGCTAAGCCTTTTTTATATATAATGGTGAAAAATAAGATTAAACTTTGAAAGAAGAGTTCGTAATAAACCCTAAGCAGAGAAGAGATCTAACAAAGTGTCTTAAAATATGCCACTAAGTTTGCTCTTGAGATTCAGCGCGTTCTCAAGCCAAGCGGATACTTTACCGTGGTTTTACATGAAGAAGAGGAAAGCATCTCTATTATGCGTAACTCTTAAATCTCAGATCAGATTCAAAAAGGAAAGATTTAGATGGGGACTTCTGGTAGCGTGGGCATTAAAAAAGCCAGCATACTTAAACGTTCGACCATAGCGATTCTAAGTGTTTTCTTTGTTGAAGCATGTTTAGGCTTGATTGTGGAAAGCCTAGCGATATTAAGTGACAGCCTACATGCTTTGTTTGATGTGGTATCTTCGCTTTTGCTTTTCATTTCAGTTCGTGTTTCACTTAAGCCACCGGATGAAAATCACATGTACGGACATGAGAAATTTGAACCTGTAGGCGGTTTGATAGGTGGCTTTACACTGCTGGTTTTAGCGGTTTTCATCGCCGTTGAGTCCATATTAAAGCTTCTTGGGGGCCAAACTTACATAAACTTGGATTATAGCTTCGCAGGTTTTGTCGCGCTCGGCTATACTTTCTCCATAGATCTGGTTAGGATGTTTATTTTCCGGTCCGCATTAAAAGATGAAAGCCCAACTGTTAAGGTCGGTTTCTATCACGCTCTTTCAGATTTGAGTTCAACACTAATAGCTCTACTGGGATTTTGGCTTGCAACCTATGGAATTTCTTATGGAGATTCAGTTGCCTCTCTTCTATTGAGTTCCCTACTAATCTTTTTAAGCGTTAGGTTTGTGTGGAGCAACATTATGGAACTCAGCGACATGGCGCCTAAGGAGACAGTTAGGAAAGTTGAAAAGGAGATCTTGAAAGTCGGCGAAGGCGCCCTCAACTATGAGAATCTAAAGGTTAGGAGGGCTGGCGAAAAATTCTATATTAGAGCAACGCTTAGGGTTCCGGACTACATGAGTCTTGAGGAAGCGCATGATCTCTCAGCCAGAATAGAGGCTAATATTTTGAAGAGTCTTGGAAACGCTGATATATCCTTCCACATTGAACCTGCCAAGGTGACGGGTGTAAGAACTAGAGAGTTCATTGAGAGGTTAGCGAGCGGGGTTGAGGGTGTTAAAGGCGTTCACAATGTAGAAGCAGTCTATTACGGCGGTAAAATCTATGTAACGTTACATGTACAGGTTGATCCCTCAGCATCCTTGAGTGAAGCACATAAAGCAGCTGAGAGAATCGAGAGGATAATAGCTAAAAACGTGGACAACGTTGGGAACGTGCTTGTCCATATAGAACCATCCAATATTGAGAGTAAGAGGGGACATGTAAGTGATGAGGAAATAAACAATATTGTGCGGTTGGCCGCTGAAAAACATGGGGATGAATTGAAAGTTAAACGGGTCACAACCTACACTTCAAATGGGAAACGCTACGTTGGCATTGAATGTGTTTTTGAGAAAGACATGCCAGTGGTGAAAGCTCATAAAGTGGCCTCAGAGATAGAAGCCTTTATTAAAGAGAAGATTTCCGAGACGGTTGTTACAGTGCATATGGAAACTGAGAACACTGTGGCTTTAAATTGATCAGCCCTTAAACGCGGATGGGCAGATCTTGTTCAGTATACAATCCTCACATTTCGGATTTTTTGCTGTGCATATTCTCCTGCCGTGAAAAATAAGCAAATCAGCAAATCTGAGCCATTTTTCCCTAGGAACGATCTCCATTAGATCTTTCTCAATCTTAATCGGGTTTTTCTCATCTGTTAAACCCAGTCTCCTCGAAACCCTCCTAACATGCGTATCAACAATTATCCCCTCTAAAATCCCATAAGCATTTGAAAGAACAACATTAGCTGTCTTCCGGGAAACCCCGGGAAGACCTAAAAGATCCTCCATGGTTTTAGGCACCTTAGAATCATATTTTTCAACAATTATCTGGCATGCCCTCTTTATGTTCCTAGCCTTAGCACGGTAAAAGCTTATCGATCTTATGTCCCGCTCGAACTCCTCCAAGTCAACGTTTGCATAATCTTCAGCTGTCCTATACTTCTTAAAGAGATACTCAGTTACTCTATTAACGCGTTCATCAGCGCATTGCGCCGAGAGAACTGTTGCAACAAGAAGCTCAAGGGGGTTACTAAACTTTAGAGCCAACTTAGCGTCCGGATGAACCTTCTCCAGAAGATCCATTATCTCTAAAACCCTATGCTTCAACTCATCTTTTTCAACCATTATCTACAACCCCCTCCAACAATAACTTACAGCTCAATTAGAACTTAAAATTTTATCTCCAATAATCAGAGTGCTAACTTACTTAGAACCTCGGTTGCTTGTTACAGGTGGCACTAAGGAAAAACTGATTCTTATTGGGGTCGCATTTATAGGCAGTTACTTCCATAATTATTTTAATATGCTGGTGTTCGGGGAGAACATTTGCCCTTAGACCGGATGATTGAGAAGGCCTACGAGCTTATACGCAAGAGGAGAATTGAGCAGATCGGTGACGGCGTATATAACGTGATTGGAAAGCATGGAACATATATTGTAGCCCAGAAGATTGATGGAACAGTAACATGCAATTGTCCAGGCTTCGCATCTAAGAAGAGATGCTCACACTCGCTTGCTGTAATGATGATGAACAATCCAGCCCTACTGAAGAGCGTGAAGAGAGAACTTGAGGGAAAGAGGGAACAGCGGAAAACTAAACACTAATTAAGAGGCTTCCCGAATATTTTAGAAAAACCTCCCAGTTTAAAGAGTAGAAAATGATGGGTATGAACCATGGGTTTAAAGAGAACTTCACTTGAGATATTTCGGCTAAAAAAGGCACTTGAGACTCTAGCCTCAAAAGAGGGGAGAGGAACAGAATTAATATCACTTTATGTTCCACCTGGAAGGCAAATAAGTGAGATAATAGCCATGCTTAAGGATGAATGGGGCACGGCTTCAAACATTAAATCAACAACAACACGGAAGAATGTTCAGGACGCTATAGTTAGAGTGATTCAAAGACTCAAGCTCTTCAAAAAGGTTCCGGAAAACGGACTCGTCATATTTTGCGGGGCCATACCGCAGGATGGCCCTGGAAGCGAAAAGATGGAAACCTACGTGATTATCCCTCCGGAGCCGATCTATATCTACCTGTACCGATGTGACTCAAGATTTCACATAGAGCACTTGAGAGATCTAATTAGGGAGAGAGAAACATATGGAGTTATATTAGTTGATTCAAGCGGGGCAACCTTCGCAACCCTGAAGGGACGTCGATTAGAAATAGTGGATGAAATAACCTCCGGTATTCCGGGTAAGCATAGGGCTGGCGGACAGTCTGCTAGAAGATTTGAGCGCATACGTGAGGCTCAGGTTCAAGAGTTCTTTAAGCGGGTTGCGGCCCACGCGAACAAAATTTTCCTACCAATAGAGAACTTGAAGGGAATAATCGTCGGTGGACCGGGACCAACCAAATACGATTTTGAGAAAGGCGGATACTTAGATTATAGGCTTAAGGAGAAGATTATATCCATTATAGACACAGCTTACACTGGCGAACAGGGTGTTAAGGAGGTTCTGGAGAAAGCCCCGGAAATAATGAAGAATGTGAGATATCTAGAGGAAAGAAAGGTTGTCCAGAAGTTTCTCTATGAGATTGGACATGACACTAACTTAGCGACTTACGGTGAGAGGGAGGTTAGGAAGGCTCTTGAAGCCGGCCTTGTTGACACATTACTCTTATCCGAAGCGTTAGATATAACTCATGTAACAGTTAGCTGTAAAACATGCGGTTACTCATACCATGAAACAATGAGGGAAACCGAGGTTTTAGGTTTCACTCAGTCGCTCATAGGTAAATCATGCCCGAAATGCGGCAACCCAACTCTTGAGGTTACTGAAGAAAAGGATGTGATTGAGGAGCTGGCTGAAATAGCCGAGAACGCCGGATCAAAAGTTGAAATAATATCGCCGGAGACGGAGGAAGGTCAAATGCTACTGAAATCTTTCGGCGGAATAGCGGCAATCCTAAGATACAAGTTGGAGCAACATTAATAATCCGTTTAGAACCAGTTATATCCTAAAGGGAAAACGCTGAAGGGGAGCGAAGCTGAGAATGCCCGATTTAGAGATTGAGATGATAAGATATAAGAAGCTTATGGAGTTAAGGAGGCAGCTTGAGAAGAAAATCAAAGCTGGAGAGGAGAAGCCTAAAGAGGTCGATTCAAAGAAGATTTTGGACAGATTCTTTATAGGTAGAGCCTGGGAGGTTCTTAACGCCGCAAGAACGCAGTATCCGGAGGTTGCGCGGTACGTTGAAAAAATACTCGTTAAACTTATCTTGGAGGGGAAAATCAGGGAGAAGATAACTGGGGAGGAATTATATGGGCTTTTCCTGCGGTTAGGATTTAGGGTTCGGCTTCAGACACGCATTCAGATTCTTGAACACGGGAAGATAAAGAGCCTAGAGGAGAAGATAAAGGAGGATACATCCGGATTATAAGCTTTTTTAAAGCTAGACTTAAACAATTACCTTTATATTTTAGTCTTTAGAGAATTAGTATGCAATGCTTATTAGTTTAGGAGGAAGGCGCTGTTGAGACGCCGCCAATGCCAAGTACCTTAAGCTCCATCGAAGGGAGAAATGCCTACGCTGGACCGCCAAGACCGTTAGAAACGATTTTTGAAAGTATTTTGTTTGGTGGTGAATTTTATGGAGAAAGAAAGCTTTGTTTTTAAACCCAGATTGAAAGATAAAACTTGGGATCCAAGCAAGGAAACCCTCCTGTTCAGGAAGTGGCAGAAGGAGGGAATCTATAGATTCAATGAAAACTCTAATAAGGAGGTTTTCAGCATTGATACACCTCCACCCTACGTGAACACGCCGGTTCACATAGGCCAAGCATACACCTACGTTTGGATGGACATATTCGCAAGATACAAGCGTATGAACGGATACAACGTTCTCTTCCCAATGGGCTTGGATAAGAATGGGCTGCCGATTGAGGTTCAAGCTGAAAAGACATTCGGTATAGTGATGCATGAAACACCTAGAGAGGAGTTCATCAGAAAGTGTAAGCAGCTGCTCGAAGAAAGCGGGGAGGCATCTCTTGAAATATTTAAGCGGCTAGGCTTAAGCTGTAACTCTTGGGATCTGGAGTATAAGATTGGAGGAAGATATGAGACTGATGATCCGGAGTATAGGCGTCTAACACAGGAGACATTTATTGAGTTCTGGAAGAGAGGACTAATCTACGAGGATAAGAAGGTTACAAACTACTGTCCAGTCTGCCGAACAACCATTTCGGATGCTGAAGTTGAGTATGAAGAGGAAGAAACCCTACTGAATTACATAAAATTTAAGGTTAAGGAAACCGGTGAGGAGATACTGATAGCCACAACCAGACCTGAACTCATATGCTCATGCCGAATAGTTCTCTTCAACCCCTCTGATGAGCGGTATCAGCATCTTGAAGGGAAACATGCCATCGTCCCAATATATGGGCATTCCGTTAAGATAATTGCGCATCCATATGCTAAACCGGAGTTCGGATCAGGTTTAGTGATGATCTGCAGCTTCGGAGACTACAGCGACGTCAGAATTCTCAGAGAACTTAACCTTGAGCCGATCTTCGCCATAGATGAGAGAGGCATGATGAATGAAAATGCTGGGGAATACAGCGGATTAAAGGTTGAGGAAGCTAGAAAGCAAATAATAGAGGATCTCAAGGCTGAAGGCCTACTTGTTAGGCAGGAGAAGATTCTGCAGAGGAAGCCGATCTGTTGGAGATCTAAAAACCCAATAGAGTTTGTTCCAATGAAGGAGTTCTACCTAAAGCAGGTGGAATTTAAGAAAGAAATGCTTCTGTTAGCCGATCAGATGCGTTTCTTCGCTCCCGAAAGTAAGCAGATACTCATCGACTGGATTAATTCAATCGATATTGACTGGGTCATATCAAGACGGAGATATTATGGAACCGAGATACCTCTATGGTACTGTAGGAAATGCGGTTACATTTATGTGCCTGAGCCTGGAAGATACTATCAGCCGTGGAGGGAGCCTCCGCCAATCAATAAGTGTCCTAAATGTGGCGGGAGCGAATTTAGAGGTGAGGAACGAACATTTGATACGTGGTTCGATTCGGCGACATCGGAGGTTTATATACTCGGCTACTTATGGAATAAGCATTTCTTTAAGAAAAATTTCCCATGCTCCCTTAGGCCGCAGGGTAAGGAGATTGTTAGGAACTGGCTCTACTTCGCCATTCTAAAGTCTTTCCTACTCTTCAGTAAGGAACCGTTCAGAAACGTTTGGATACATATGCATGTTGTCGATGAAAAAGGCAGAAAGATGAGTAAAAGCGCCGGAAACATTATTGACCCGCAGGATGTTATAAATAGGTTTGGTAGCGAAGCTTTCAGAATATGGTCTGGGCTTGAGGGAAACATAACCAGAGGAGACATAAGATGCTCATTCGAAAGGATCCGTGGGACATCAAAGTTTCTAACAAAACTGTGGAACATTGCACGTTTCGTATCTTCATTCCCGAAGGTCAACGATTGCTACGAGCTAGCTCCCCTCGACAGGATGATATTGGCTAAACTTAACGAGCTAATAGCTGAGTGCCGCAGGGGATATGAGAACATGAATGCTTTTCAGGCTACCACGGCTATCAGAACATTCACTTGGAGCATATTTGCAGACCATTACCTCGAGGCAGTTAAGTCAAGAGCATATAACCGAAAGGATCTATTCGATCGGAAACTTCAGCGCGGCGCATGGTACACCCTCCACACATGTCTAGAAACAATCTTGAAGCTCCTAGCACCAGTGTGCCCATTCATAACCGAAGCCATCTGGCTTGAATTATACTCTAAAGAGAGCATTCATGTTCAGCGTTTCCCAGAGGAGAGAGAGGAGTGGAAAGACCCTATGATCAGCTTACTGCCAAAGTTCATGAATTTCAACAATGTAATATGGCAGTATAAGAAAAAGAAGAACATCGCCTTAAACCAGAAGCTAGAATGCGTTGTGTATGCGCCTCCGGAGCTGAAGCCGCTTAAGGATGACTTGAAGGCTATGCATAAGATCAGAGATTTAGTTTTCGAGCAGCCTAAGGAAAAAGAATTTGAGAGGATCTCTGAGGAACTCTTCATAGCAGAGGATTAAGTTAAGGATTTAACCGAAGAATCTGCTTAGATCTCTATCCTTCCCCACCTTTTTCCTTAAACTTATCTCTCTCCCAAAATAGATTTTCATCCCGTCGAAGGCCGCCCTAGTCGGCACACCAGTCACCCTCTCTATCAGCTCAGCTTCCCTCGCTGGCCCCTTGAATATCATTCGCATGCCGAAGTGGGTTATTATAGCCATCTCCGGACGGGTCTCTTCAACTATTTTGATGGCGTCATCCGTTGTCATATGCCCCTTCCAAGGCTGACCGGAAGGCCTCAGAACTGAGAGTATGAGCAGCCTTAACCCGCCGTAAAATTCCGCTACGTCGCTGAAGTATTCTGAATCTGGCATGTATGCAAAGCTACCGAACTTGTCAGTTTCAAAGCGGAAGCCGACTGTGTCTGGATCTGAGTGAACAGCCTTACAAACTGTAACATTGATGCCGTCAACCTCAAATTTTACGCCAACAGTTGCCTCTATAACTCTCTCAGGCATCATCTGATGGTAGGAGGAAATTGATTTCTCGCAAACTTCGTTACCTTTAAGGACGCTACGTGCAGCCGCTAAAACACCCCGCCTCTTTGTTGTTCCATGGCTCATGGCTTCTATAAAGAGTTCAGCGTCATTCACATGGTCGAGATGTGAGTGGGAAACCAATAAGGCCCTAATCTTCCGCGGATCCAAACCCATCTCAAGCGAGTATATAAGGGCGCCTGGACCCGGATCAATATGTATGTTAACCTTATCGCGGTCTGAGATTATTCTCATTCCGCCTGTTCTTCTCTTCTGGGTTATTGTTGCAAAGCGGCCGCCTCCAGTTCCGAGAAAAAATATTTCTAACATTTTCCCCGTCTCACTTGAAATTAGACATATTTTATTGTAGTTAACGATACAATTAAATTCTTCTGGGAGAAAAGATTATTCCATAATTGGCGGATTTTATCCCCTTGAGAATGGTGCATTACAATGAGGATTGTTGTAAAGATCGGCGGCTCAGTTGTGGCTTCACCCCCAAACCCTAAATTAATTCAAAAATACGCTGAATTAATCAAGGATTTAAGAAGGCAGGGATATGAAGTGGCGGTTGTGGTTGGAGGGGGCAGATTGGCTAGGGAAATTGTGGATTTAGCGCGTAAACTGAGCTTATCAGAGCGGGAGCAGGATGAGCTTGCCATATCGGTCTCAAGACTTTTCGCTCAGATTTTATCCATGAAGATAGGTGGCTACCAATGGAGGAATGTGCCTACAACACCTGAGGAGGCGGCTGGGATACTTAGGAAAAGAGGTGTAGTTGTTATGGGCGGCGTTAAGCCGGGTATGACAACTGATGCCGTCGCAGCACTGGTGGCGTCAAAGAGCGGGGCAGACCTCATCATTAAGGCAACGGATCAGAATGGCATATACACGAGGGACCCGCGGAAGCATCCGGATGCTAAGAAGCTGGATGAGGTGAGCTTTGAGGATTTGGGTAAGTTACTGGCAGAGAATAGGCATAAGGCTGGAATTCACCAAATACTTGATCCAGAGGCAATCCGTATTTTGAGAGATAAACGCATAAAAACTGTTGTCATTAACGGGTTTAATCCCCAAAACGTGTTATTAGCTGTTAGAGGCGCTAAGGTTGGGACCGTGATCCATTAGAGTGCCTATAACTCACCTTTTTCCCAACTTTACAAAACTCGCAAATCTACTACTTATTTTCCTAAAAAACTATAATAAATTTTATGGATTGAGGGTTCTACCTTTAATTGGTGAAACAACTGCTTGGGTAACGCGTGAGCTCTGTGACCTTGACAATGTGTGGAAAGGCAAGCCTATAAACTAAGAGAGAAGTATAATTTCCTAACATACTTCGACAGTCTCCATGCAGCTGTTGGAATAGTTGAGAATCTGGAGATAGTAAGCTACGACAAGAAATATGCAAAGCTCACAGAATTGAAGTACAGTCACCCAGACAACTATGCTAGCCAATAGGAATCTGACAACTGCTACGAATTTGACGCCGAGGGATAGGTTCGAACCCTCAATTTCATTTCTTATCAGTTGATTTACCGGAAGAGAACTTAGTCAATTATCAAGATGATCATTAAAAAGATCCCGGGAAAGTGTGTTATTAAGAAGATTTGTGTTGTTTGATGAATTCTGTTTCCGGTAGGTTTCGGAAATGTTCATCCCCTGTCAACACTTTCGCTTTCTTTATTCTAGCGGTGCTTAAAACGACTGAGTCAGCCAGTCCCCAGCCTGGAATCTTCCTTTTCATCTCAACATCTATCTTGGCGGCTTCAACCGCTATCTCCTCAGTTAGAGGTATTAAAGCACTTCGTGATTTGATGAATGTCCTTTGAAGTTCTGCCCTCTCTAATCCTTCCACTCGGAGGACTTTAGCGTATATCTCTGCCACACATATTGTTGGCGTCAATTTTTCATAGGCAACAGAATCGATTATTCCCTTAACTTTCTCACCAGCAACCGTACCCATAAAATATTCAAGCCAAGCATAAGAGTCAATTATATATTTCATATCCTATCCCTGTGATCCCTCAAGTCTTCAAGCGACGTCTTCTTCATCGTACCGAACATGCTTTCCCCCTTGAGAAGAACTTCCGCTAATATCTCGTTTATTACCTTCGATATGCCCCTAGGTCCATACTTTCTTTTTAACACCTCGTATAAATCCTCTCTAAGAGTGATCGTTGTTTTAGCCATTTACATCACCATAAAAATAAACATAAACACCTAATTTAAATGTTGTTATCGACCTCAAAAATCTTTGTTCGCAAATCAAATTCTAATCTTACTTAAAGGATCCATTATCTCTTCATCTGTATTCGCATGCCTTAATTATTCAGAATCATCAAATCAGAAATACATTCAATATAAACATGAAAGTTTTAAACAATAAGCTAATGGTAACTGTACCATATTGCCTTGAATGACTGAAAATAGATTTTCTAATGGGACATATTGAGCAAATATTTTCATAGCAAACTCAGCTAGTCTAAGAACTATCTCGATCGCATATACGTGATCTCACCTATCTCTTGGAACATCGCTTGGAGCAACTATTTCAGCAACAGTAGAGGCATGTCAACCCTGAATCTGCTCCTACTTCAAGAACCCTTCCCAACTTCAAGCTCTAGAGCCTCATTCATTATCGATACCATGTCTCGCCGTGCTAATCGCTGAGGGCTAGCCTTGTGGCGCAGAAACAGTTCGTTCCCTCACCTATAGGCAACGGAGTATCAACAGCAACATAGCGTCTCTGCTCTTCAAAAAATGGGGCTTAGGACGGTTTTTGTTTGTAGGTTAGGCTGGAGCTAATAGCATTAATACTGCTGAGGAGTTTCTCAATTAATCCGCTCATGCTTCTATAGCCATGTTTTTCAAGAATAACATTAATGTTGATGTCTATGTGGTGGTTATTTTCGCAAAAAATTTTGAAAGTTAAGGAGAGTTTAGGATCGTTGGTGAGAATCTCATCATGATACCTTTCTCATCGGGTTTCATGATGATTAATGAGAAGCCTAACAAATTATTATTTTTTCAACAAGTTACTACACTATAGTAATCACGGGGAAAATTAGGCATAATTTTCAAGCGTTTTGGGTTTATTTTCGCATAAAAACAAGTAACCTTTCACCCTTCTGATCAGCTTGTTGCGGGGTTTGCTGCTGAACCTACCCCCTCCTCTTCTCTCCCTTAATCTTCAAATTTTCTGTGAAACAGCATGTCTATAGTCGTCGCTTTCCTAATACAAAACATTTACGAAACATTTTCTACAGAGTATTCCAGAAAACTGTAGGGCATGAGTAAGGTTAATCGCGGGGAATGGACAATGGAGAGAAATGATGTTTGGCTCAGAAAAATCTGTCGGATATAAAATTTTACTGAACATGCGCATTCCATCTC
>CAZGXE010000015.1:0-15366 GCA_964529605.1 uncultured Candidatus Bathyarchaeia archaeon
CAGTTTTCATTTGAAATTATTTTTGTTTTCTAAGTTAAAATAATTTATCCATTCTCTTTTCGCAAAAAGGGTTCTATGAGATTACAGGGTAAATCCGTCACCGCCCAAGTTAATAGGTGAAAAATAACCGCCCCAAGGTTTAGCTTACAAACCTCGAAGAAAATAAGAAGTCCGCAGAGTAAGAAATGGAGAAATAAGCGCCGGGATCAGCACCCTTAGGCAGCTATTACCTTGTTCTCTCCAAAAAATATTTATCATAAATAGGATTCCTTATTTCTAAAAGTTTGACGATGAAAAAGAGGTATCAAGCATATGCCGACCGAAATCTCTGATGTGGAGGAATTCATTCAGCTATCTGAGAAGGCTAACTACTGTGCAGTAAAAAGGTTAAAGGATGTTGTTAAACTTAAGTTGAGAACGCCTAGAATGCTTTACACACTGAAGACTGACCCTACAAAGGCTGAGGAGATAATTAAGAGAATCAGCTGTGAAATAAGAGAAGTATAGTGTATCGCCTCCCTTAGTGTTTTAGACATAAACGATCTTCCCAGCTATAAACCTAAAACATTTAAAATGTGCTCAAAATTCTCCCTCGAGGGGGATCTTTTGTAGAATCTTAGAGCTGAAATAAATCCTTCCTTTTCCACCGCTTTTGCATGTCTCATTTTCCGAAGGATCAACCCCGCGATCCCGCTTCTAATAAAGAGGTACTGGCTTATGGAGGTTAGATTCGCGGTTCTCCTCCTATCGCTCGCCGATTCAAAATCTAATAGGTGCGCTCTATTCTTTACATCAACAATTATGTGTCTCTCAGCTCGGCTGAGTTCCCCATGATCCAAACCAACCGCATCAAGTCTCCAACATTGCTCAAGAAGATCCTTCAAAACTCTGCGCAAGCTCAAAAGAGCATCATCCCCCCGATTCAGCTTCCTAACCCACTCTGGGAAAAGTAAGCCTTCAATATAATTCATCGCTAAGAGGTTCTCTGTGTAACCAAGTAGCCTCGGACCGACGTTAACACTGTTAGCGATCTGAAGCATTCTAGCCTCATGAACTATTCTCTCAGGTTCAGCGTCAGTTCTGCGGATCTTTAAAGCCACCTTGCTCCCATCCCTGAGGATTGCAAGTACGACAATGCCTGTGTAGCCCTTACCTAAAACCGGAACCTCTGCGATGATCCTTTTTCCTTCAAAAGATAAAGCTTTTATCCCCATTCTCTTCATTTCGTTAATTCGCGTTTCAAGCTCTCTGGGGGCGTATTTAGGGTAGCATATTATCCGCCCATACCTTTCATCCCTGAGTCCATCTAGAGAAACAATTGTACTCATTTAACAAGTCTCCTCTAGTGTTGGGAGCTAAGGCTCATGATTCAACAGTAGCCAATGCGGTCTACCCCTAAGATATCCCGTTAAGAATGATGCAAAATCATCGTTTGCGGAATAGAACTCGCCGATCTCCTCATTCACTAGAATCTCAAATGAGTTCATAAACGCTTGAGAAACCAGTCTTGCAACACCGAGGCTTCTGCCTCCATCGTTAAGTTTATCCCTCAAGAGGTTGACAACATCCGTGTACTCCCTCCCCCTATCCACAACTAATCTATTTCCCTCAATTCTTGGACCGGATAAGGTGCGGTTGGAACCCAAGTGCTTCTTTATGAATTTCTCGCAGTTCTCAGCCTTCTCAATTGGTGGACCGAGATGTCTCTTAATGTTTGGGAGGAAGCGCGAACGTAGTTCAAACAGGAACACATTTACGCTTTTCTCATCGCTCCAAACATCGCTTCGTATGATCTCAAAATCGAACTGCTTAATCAAATTGATCAGCGCCCTCCGGGATCTGTAAAGCTGGCCCCAAAGTATGTCTGGAACAGCCCTTATTGCCCCAGTCTTAAGGAAGATGAAAGCTGAACCCCTAGAATGCATGATGCGCATTAAATCCCCAACCGAGTAGGCTTCAGTCTCCTCCGGATGGAAGAATCTTATATCCGGCTTCTTAAGGAACAATCTGGAAGCCATAATAAACTCGCTTAGCCTCTCAACCCTAACTGCTGAGGCGACGTTTCGGCCCTTATCAACCGGATCAACAACTATTAAAGGTTCATTCTGGAAGATTGCCCCAGCCTCTTCAGGATTCTCATAATGTCCCTCAATGTCTATAACCTCGCCCCTACGCCATTTCGAGGCGGCTTCTAAAACGCTGAGGAAAGAACCGTAATGTAAGGTGAGGAGTTCACAGAGGTATCCGCTGAAGCCGCCGACTTTGATTTCGGCGCCGTAAACGCCTATACCATGCATAAAGGCCTTTAACAAGCGTATCTCGTTTTTAGCCCTTTCATTTAGACGGTTTTTAACGTAAACAGTGTGAAAAGGTGTTCTATCAACTGAAGATTTCGCTTTGCTAGCATCTTTAACCCTGAAGCATGGAACAAAGTTCAATGTGAAACCGTCGATGTAAGCCTCTAAGTAAGGATGTTCAGCATAAGCCTCTAAATAGTTCCCTCCGGAAACCCTTTTAGCCGCTTCCAATACCCTTATAAAGGCTTCTCTACCATACTCTTCTGGCAAAAGAATGAATATGTCGATGTCTTTCTCTCCGGAGAGCCAAGTGTCCTTAGCTATGGAGCCTTCAATCTGAACCTTCCCATCTAACCCGTCCTTTAGCAGCTCATCTCTCAAGGCTTCAACTAAACGTTTAGAAAACTCTAGAGTCTCACGGCGTTCTCTCTTGTCTGGAGTAGCCCTTCGAAGGGCTTCTTCGCAAACAGCTCTAATCTTAGTTTTTAGATCAGCATCCACAGTTTCCCACCATCCCCTAGCATTTTCACTTAGAGAGTCAGCCTTTATTTTTTCCTTTTTTAGCGGCAAACCTCCCTTAAGGTTGAATAGATGGGTCCCCGCGGCGTTAGAACACTCCTCTTTAATCTTAAACACTTCGCTTTAATGATGCCGAATTCATAATTCTCAAGATCCTTGATAACTCTCGCTAGTTCTTCCTTCCTTCTGCCGGTTCTAACACGGGCAATAGTTAGATGAGGGCTGAAACCCTTATTGTCCGGTCTTAAGCCGATCTGCTGAATGTTAGGTTCAAGCTGATAATATATGTTCCTTAGTTCGTTCGCGCCCTTCCTTATGCCCGCCCAAATGACTCTTATGCGTCTCATATGTGGGAAAACCCCTAGCCCCTTAACCTCAATGTCGAAGGGAGTGAAGGTAACCTTACTCATCTCTTCATAAACTTTTTCAACAATTGAGGGTGGGATCTCACCTAAAAACCTAATTGTTACATGAATGTTCTCAGGTTTAACTATCTTTAGATCTGCACCCGTCTTAAGAAGCATTGACTGAATCTCACTTAATCTTCTTGTAATATTCTCATCATCCACGTCGAAGGCGATAAAACTGCGGATCAACTCCATCATTAATCAGCCTTCTAAACTAAATGAACTAAAGCATATGGCAGATAATGAAATGATGAAATAAATCTCTTTCTAAGCCGAAGGGAGGCCTCTCAGCTCTCCATTCTTCATCTAGAAAAATTAAATTATATTTATCTTTCTAAACTGTTGTTTATTAAGTGATCTTGAAAAATGGCCAAGATAGTTATAGGCATAACCGGTATGCCGGGCGCTGGAAAGGACACAGTTAAGGATATTGTCCGCGAATACGGCTTCCCAGTTGTAGTTATGGGCGATGAGGTGAGAGCAGAGGCCGCCCGCAGAGATCTTAAGCCAACTCCAGAAAACTTGGGAAAAATAATGTTGCAGATTAGAGCTGAGGAGGGCCCGGAGGTTTTGGCGAAGAGATGCATACCGAAGATTAAGGCCCTAGACTCTAAAGTTGTCATAGTTGATGGCCTACGCAGTCTACATGAGGTTAAAGAGTTTAGGAAAGAGTTCCCAAGGTTTAAGGTTATAGCCATTCACGCCTCACCCAAAATGAGGTTCAACCGCCTCCTTAAGAGAGGGAGAAGCGATGACCCTAAAGATTGGGAAACATTTTATATGCGTGATCAGAGAGAGCTAAGCGTTGGAATAGGTGAAGTAATAGCTACATCTGACTACATGATTGTTAATGAAGGCTCCATAGATCAATTGAGAGCGGAGCTCAAACAGCTCATAAAGAAAGTGGTGAAGGATGAGTGAGAAAATAAGCGGAAAAGTGGAAGTTAGGGTTGAAGTTGAAGTTAACCCAACTGAAGACGTAGATAAAGTTAAAATTGCTGTTCAAAAAGTTTTAGGGGACATAAACCTAGAGCTCATTAAAGAAGACGATTATAAAAGGCTCTATGGAAAAGCTGAGGGACTGGAGGCTCTCACAAGATTCTATAATCTCCTCAGAAGAGAATTAATCCTCGACGCTGCGAGAACCGTTCTTTTGAGAGGCGTTCAAGGAAACAGTATAATTTTTTATCTAAATAAGCAGGTTGCATACGTTGGGCACATATCCTTTTCTCAACCCTACGGAGAATCCCCACTCGGACCAATACGCATCGAAATCCGATGTGGCAACCCGCGGGGGCTAATAGACTGGTTGACACCGAAAACTGCAAGATAACCCCCAACGAGAATGTAGGGAGGCTGGAGAGGTCCATATGCGTTTAGGCTTATCAATGCTCTTCTGCATCAGCGAGCCATTATCAGCGGCTGTGAAGCGCTTGGATAAAATTGATGTTGAGCACATAGAGCTAGTTGATGAGGGACCCCATGCGCTTACCAATCGGAGGGTGAGTATGCTTAAAAAGGTTCTTAAGGCAAGAGATCTGCACTTAACCGTCCACGCACCTTTCGCTGACATAAACATTGCCTCTACATCACCGATGATCAGACGCGCTATCTTGAGACGGCTTAAAAAATCAATAAGGCTTTCATCGCAGCTAAACCCCGAATACTGGATTTTCCATCCAGGTCTTCAAGGTGCCATGAGTAAAGCATGCCCCGGCCTAGATTGGAAGATAAACCTTGAATCAGTTCGAGAACTTCTAGAGGAAGCTAAAGAGCATGATCTAAAAATAGCCATAGAAAATGTTCCGGATCCATATCCATTCCTACTAAAGCGGACGGCTGAGTTTAAGAGGTTCTATGAGGATTTAGGTAGCGATGGTTCAGAGCTCGGTCTAACATTTGATGTCGGTCATGCAAACATAACTGGGGAAACCTACAAGTTCATAGAGGAGTTCCATGACAAGATTGTTCATACCCATCTTCATGATAATGAGGGATATTCTGATCTTCATCTGGGTATAGGATCAGGAAATGTAGATTGGTCAAGATTCATAAGAGTCCTCAAGAAAATAAATTATAGGGGCACATTAGTTATTGAGTCTATGAGTGACGTTGAGGAAAGCATCCGAAAAATAAGAACCCTAATTAATCATTAAGTATAATTGAATTCTGCGGAGTGTTGTTTCTAAATTAAAACGATAAGATTTTAGATTGGATCACACATTACCTTTCCGGTAGCGGAATCTCAAGCTTTTCTAAGTCTCTGGGTATGTAAACATTTGGAAAGATTCTTTTAGCCTGATCAAGCAGTATTTCCGGATCACTATACCTTGCACTTATATGCGTCAAAACCAGGAGCTTAACGTTAGCTTTCAATGCAACTTCAGCAGCCTCACTTGATGTTGAATGCCCATCCTCTTTGGCTCTTTCAGCCATCTCATCGCTAAACGTTGCGTCATGAATCAATAAGTCAGCATTCTCAGCCAACCTGATGATTTTTTCCGTCGGCCTAGTGTCTCCAGTATAAACGATTTTTCTGCCGGGTCTTGGGGGGCCGAGAACGTCTTCCGGTTTAATGACCCTCCCATTTGAAAGATTAACCTCAATGCCTCTCTGGAGCATTCCCCATAATGGTCCCCTTGGTACTCCTAATGCTGTCGCTCTCTCAGGATGGAATCTGCCGGGCCTCGGCTTCTCAATCAATGCATAGGCTAAGGAGGGTGTCGAGTGCACAGCCCAGACCGCATGCACCTCATACTTCTCTTCTCGGCATATTGGTCCCTCCAGGCTGACCTCATGAATCTCTATTGGAAAACTTAGCCAAAACCTTACTGTGCTGATCACTGCATCAATAAAGGCTTTGATTCCGGCTGGGCCGTAGATTTGGAGGGTTCGCTCCCTGCCGAAAAAGGACATCGTTTGAATCATTCCCGGCAACCCCAGCACATGATCCCCATGCATATGCGTTATGAAAACCTTCATCTTACGGTTGAATCCTATTCCAGTCCTAATCATCTGCCTCTGTGTTCCCTCACCGCAGTCAAACATGAGAATTTCCCCCTCACGCTGTACAACGATTGATGGGAGCGCCCTATTCTTCGTCGGCACGCTTCCACTAGTCCCCAAGAAAATAACTCTTAAACTCACTCTTAATCACCTAAACATGCTTAAAAACCGCGATCTCCCGAGTAAGCCTTCTGTGAACATAAATGAAGTGTGATTCAATATGTTTAAATCCATATTTCACCCCCATCTCATGGATTTTAACGGTCTTCGGCGCTGCAATGCACACCATACCCCCGTTCCTCATGATGTCGGCGGCTGCTGAAAAGAACAGTCTAATAATTTCTTTCGTTGAGGAGCCGAGGGTTGAAGCGGATATGCCATAAGGCGGATCCGTGACAATACGGTCAACATTTCCCTCTGAGAGTGGGGGAAAGCGGGCGTCGGCGACAGCTAACCCATCAGGTTCTATTCCTAAAAATCTCAGATTTTTTAGGCTTCCATCAACCATCCTTCTCTTAACGTCGAAGCCTAAAATTCTGCATCCGATTAAACCAGCCTCGATGAGTAGGCTTCCGGCTCCGCAGAAAGGATCTAAAATTAGCTCGCCGGCCCTTGACTGCGCTAAGTTAACCATGCTTCTCGCAATCTTAGCGGTCATAGCTGCCGGGTGAAAGAAAACTTTCCTCCTGGGCCCGCGCTCGAGCAAATCTTTATGCTTCACTTCAGCAAGTCTCAAGCCGAAAAAGAACTTCTCATCCGTTAATACACCGAAGAAAGTTTTGTCTGGATTTCTGAGGTCAACTCTTCCATCCTTAGATTCCTCAAGTATCATTCCGCCGATTTCCCGCTCTAATGCTAAACAGCTAATGCCCGGCGCGGCCCCCCTCACCCTAACGATTCTAACGACAAAAGACTCATCATCACCCAGAAACTGTGTAAAATCTCGCTTCTTAACATTCTCTAAGATCTCGTCTACTATAGCCTTGCAATTAAAAATCTCCAAGCAGCAGGCTTTCGTTAGTGCGGACCTAAACTTGACGGCTTCTGCGCATTCAATGTCAGCTTCAACTCTCAGTAGCTGAGTTAATTCGCCTAGAACATTGTGTTCATATCCCTCGGCGCTAAGTATAGATTTAACTTCAGAAAAAGGAAGGGTTGGATTCTCACCTGAAACTAGAAAGAAAAGTTTAGCCACACTTGAATCCCCTTTAACCATCGGTTTCAGATGAGCTAATTTACACCTAGCTCTTCTTCTGCGCCATCTTGTATTCTTCAATGAGCTCCTTCGCTCTGTCCATTCTAATCTTCCGTTCCTCAACCATTCGTTCAGCTATTATATCTATAAGCTCCCCAGTTGCGCCTGCCATTATCGCTATGTTCCTTGCGTGAAGTGACATATGCCCCCTCTGTATTCCTTCATGAGCGAGAGCTCTTAAGGCGGCGAGGTTTTGGGCTAAGCCGACGGCTGCCATAACCTCAGCTAATTCACATGCGGATTTGACGCCGAGAATCTTGAGGGCTATTTTGGCTAATGGATGAACCCTTGTGGCTCCGCCAATTATGCCAACGGCCATTGGCATCTCTATTGAACCGACTAGATCACCGTCCTCATTTTTCTCCCAGACTGAAAGAGGCACATAGCGGCCGGTTCTAGCGGCGTAGGCGTGTGCGCCAGCCTCAATCGCCCTATGATCATTGCAGGTGGCTAATGCAACAGCGATGACACCATTAAGTATTCCCTTATTGTGGGTTGCAGCCCTATATGGGTCAGCGGCTGCAAAAGCGTAGGCTTCAAGAATGCCGTCAACAACCTCCTCGCCACCAACAGCATTCTTATCAACAACAGTCCATGCCCTAGCAAGCCTCTCAGTTGCAAGGTTCGAGATTATTCTGAGGAAAACTCTGCCTTTCGTTATACGCTCTATTAGGGGAGCAACAGCCTCACACATGGTGTTAACGGCGTTTGCACCCATCGCATCCCTACAGTCAACGAGGAGCTCTGTGATCACCATTGGGCCTCTGATGGTTTCGATCACCTTAACCCTTAAGTCTTTAGCTCCGCCTCCAACTGAGACAAGCATGGGATCCTGTTCATTAGCTTTCTTCAATATTTCCTCTTTAGCCTCAAGAATCATCATTCTAGCCCTATACGGATCCTTAACTTTAACGGTTTGTATCTGCCCAATCATTATGGGATCCGTGCTACTTGTGAAGATTCCGCCCTTGCTTCTAGTCATCTTTGCGCCGTAGCTAGCCGCAGCTACAACGGATGTTTCTTCAATAACCATGGGTATCATGTAGTCTTTACCGTTAATGAGGAAATTTACTGCTATTCCCATGGGCATTGAATAAATCCCTATAACATTCTCTATCATCCGATCGGCTAGGTTAAGATTTAATGCGCTTGGAGCCTTAAGCATACTTACTTCTTCATCAGTTAAATCAGCAAACTCCTTAACTATTCTAAGTCTCTCATTAATACTCAGCTTATAGAAGCCTGAAATTGCGGATGTTTTCTTCAAGATTCCCACCTTTTTACACTCCAAATACTTTATGCAAATATTCTGCATAATTCAATATGAATTTAACTTAAAAAGGAGAAATTAAGGAATCAGTTAAACGCCTCATAGTTTGGAAGGATTTAAGTGACCCATTATCTCCAATATGCCTCAGGTGTTGTATCCTTTTCTTCTATTAGGCCCTTCCTCTCCAATCTTCTCAAAGCAGCCGTTAGCTCCCAAAGGTGGCAATTAAGTCTCCTCCATAAGGCGGAAAGCGGCATCGGCCCCTTCTCTCTTAGGAGCGTGTAAACCTCATTTTCAAGATTCTCTAAAGAAGAACGCTTGATAAGATAATAATGCGGTCCCTTAACAACCATTTCTTCATCTTCTAAATTGATTCTGACGGACATAAAATCCCTTCAAATTATAATGCTGTTCTCTCCGATTTTAATCTTTCCTTCTTTTTGTTCAAAGAATCGCCGCTTTTACTCCTCATTCTTCTTAGCATCTTCCTCGGGTACTGGTAAAGTTGGTGGGGTTGTAGCCATAGCCCACCCTATCCATGCTACAACGAAGAGGAATAAGTAAACGAATATTAGAACCGGAATAAGTATCGCCCACTCACTGATTGAAAACCCTAGAAATTTAATGTCTGAAGGTGAGAGAAAGAGCGCCCAAAAGTAAACGACCATCGTTATAGCACTCAATAGGATAAGTATTATCCCCCATGTTGTATCACGCATAGATCCATCCTCTTTTTTATTAAGGAAAAAGATGAAGTTCACTTAAATTTTTTTCCGGGGGATGATTTCCAAAAAGACGCTAAAAATATATGCGCATAGGAAACAAAAAGATATATGAATAAGGAGTGAACTTGAGTTTGGGTGGCTTCTCTGATGAAGGTTAGAAAATTGCAGGGAATAGCCGTCAACGTGGAGCGAACAGGCAAATACAGGGTTGATGAGAAAGGTGAGAAATGGGAAAAATGTATTTTCACAATTGAGCTAACCGGCTTCTCGAAGCGTACACCGGATGAGGTTCTCCCTGAGAATCTGAGGGGAAAACGCATAAAGCTTGTACGCTACTGCCTTTACGACTGGCATTATAAGCTGGGTGTAAGAAAAACCCTTGATCCAGATGAGACTGAAGCGGTGCTATCCAATAAGCCGACTGATACGGTTTTTTGGTAGCCGGAATGAAGGGATCTGTATGGGTGGGGGAAGAAAAAATGAGCGGGAACAAACGCTTCTACTCCAAAGTCCTTACGGACGTTGAAAATGAGATTTATGTAGAGAAGTGGAGAATAACAAGCAGTGAATTTGGGGTTGAAGGGAGATGGTGCATAGAGAAAAGCAGACTCCACGGAGGCCTCTCAGACGGCGTTGACATAATAACTGTTGACAACGGTGAATTATCGTTTACTGTTGTGCCAACTAGAGGTATGGGCGTATGGAAAGGTAAGTGTAAAGATGTTTTCTTAGGCTGGCTCTCGCCAGTTAAGCAGCTGGTTAATCCGAGCTACATAAATCTTGAGGAACGGAGAGGTTTAGGCTGGCTCAACGGATTCAATGAGTGGATTGTTAGATGCGGCCTAGAGAGTTTCGGCGCGCCTGGAGCTGATACTGTAAAGGATAATATGAGCCGGGACGTTGAGGTTCTCTTAACCCTCCATGGAAGAATAGCCAACATACCGGCCAGTCTAGTAAGAGTTAAAGTTGGATTAGAACCCCCATTCGAGATAGGGGTTGAAGGAGTAGTCTACGAAAGCTCAATGTTCGGCCCAAGCTTTAAATTAAGAAGTTCAATAACAACAACCCCCAGAAGCAACAGCCTAAAAATTTCAGACACTATAGAAAACCTGCGCGGCGTCCCAGCTGAGATGCAAATTTTATACCACTGTAACTACGGTAGACCCATTCTAGAGGAAGGCGCATCATTCCTAGCTCCCATCAAACGTGTTGCCCCAAGAGATAGAGTCGCCATGGAAGATATTGACTCATTCAATGTTTTCGGGCCTCCGGAGAGAGGGTTCGTTGAACATGTCTACTTCATGGAGCTCTTAAGCGATGATAAGGGCTTCACCGAAGCAATGCTTGTGAATAAGAGTCTAGATAAAGCCGTCTCTCACATTTTCTCAGTTAGGGAGCTCCCATTCTTCACGCTTTGGAAGAATACTGCCGCTGATGAAGATGGATACGTTACAGGTCTTGAACCCGGCTCCAGCTTCCCGAATCCTAGACGATTCGAAAGAGAGCGCGGCAGAGTTATTAAGCTCAGGCCTGGAGAGAAATATCATACCCAACTGTGCATATCAGTTTTCCTTGGTAAGGACAAGGTTGAGGAGGCGATGAATCGGATTAGAAAAATCAGCGGCGGCATCTCTCCGACAGTTTACAGAAGGCCGATAGATGAATTTTCGCAATCCACATAAGCGAAACAAGGCTTCACCTATTTTTGATAAGACAATTCTCGCTCACGAAGAATCGCCAAACCTTTAAAGTAACATTTGTGGAGAAGATCATTTTCCGAATGGATTAGCCTAAAAGCTCCGCGGTAGCCTCTCAGATAATGGTTGAGTGTATCATCCTTCTGTAAATAATGGCCTCCCGCTAATTCATTTTTACACTTAAAAGACAAAAAGTGGTTTTAGGATTAACCCGCCTATCTATTAGGCATGTATATGCATTGATATTCTGAGCGTAATAACAAGTTTAAATTCCATTTAAAATAGCCATTTATCTAGCGGCTTAATGGTGAAGCATATGTCATCGAAATTCACTAAGAAATGGGAGGAGGGAGAATTAAAAGGTTTAAAGGCTGCGCTGAAACCCTCCAAACCCTTAAAAACGAAGATTGAGCTCGCCATCAGACGTGTTGAAGCTCAAGTGCAATACTTAGAGAGCGCCTTAAACCGCTTAAGTGAAAGGGATAAGTATCTCTTCTCCAAGGTTGTTGAAGCGTATTCTAGACATCAAATGCTGAGGGCCCGCGTCTTAGCGAATGAGCTCGCTGAGCTAAGGAAGATGGCTAACTTCATGATGAACGCTGAATTAGCCCTTGAGAGGGTTGCATTGCGCCTTAGAACTGTAACGCAACTCGGCAATATTGTAGCAACCTTGGCTCCTGCCTCGCAAGTTTTACAGAATGTTCGGGTTGGAATAGGCAGATTGCTGCCTAATGCTGAGAAGGAGCTTGGGCAGATTGGAACAATGCTCAATGATCTAATTGTTGAGGCAGGGGAAGTTACGGGCGTAGCTCCGGACTTTGAGGTTGCCGGTGAGGATGCCCAGAAGATTCTTGATGAGGCGGCTTTAATAGCTGAGCAGAGAATGAAAGAAAGGTTCCCGGAGCTCCCCTCTTTGAAAAGCATGGAGGAAGCAGGCGAGGACTCTGGGTTCCCAGAATGATGAGGGGACGTGATCTCTCTGGCAACTAAGAACCTCTCAACCCTGATTGGTAAGAGCTTAAAGGATGAGAATGGCAGAGAAATCGGTAAAGTAGTTTCCTTCATAATGGATCCTTCAGGTGAAGCTAAGGAGGTTCTGGTTGAAAATAAGAGCGGGGTCTTCGTTAAATATCCTATTGAAAAGCTGAAGACCGATCAGGGAGAAATCCTTTTAACATCAAATCTCGAGAGAAGGGTTGAGAGGTTCTGCGAAAGGTTTCCCATGTTACTGAAGAAGCGTGAGATACTCAGCGCCCTCTTTAAGAATAAGGAGATTCTGCCTGAAATTTACGATGATTTAAGCGCAGAGTTTGATAGGTCAATAGATGAGATGCGAATTGAGGCTCAAAACCTACTAAACGACATAGAGCATAAGGTTCAATCCCACGAGAGGTTCATTAAAATGCTTCATCTCGCCAGAGCCTATCTTGAAATGGAGCATGGGATAGGAAACGTGAAAGAGGAGGTTTTCCGCCAATCCCTACTTTCAATTCTCAGGGAAATAAAATACGCTTCCTATAGAAGGACGAATCTTCTAAAAGTTAAAGACAAAGTCGCTGACGTAATTCTTCAATCGGATAAGAAAGGTTTGGAGGGTTTCGAGGAGAAGGATTTAACGGCTAGTAGCCCCGTCGATCAGAAGCCGATAATAAATGTGCGGATAACCGACGAATAAAGTTGGCTTATAAAAAAGTAAGTGGGAGAGTGTTTCCTCTTGGTGATTAAAGAAATACTTGGGAGAAGGAGAAAGCCCTTAAGTGAGATCCTCCTAGAAGCGATTAGAGAGTTGGGTAAAAACTATTCTAGGCTTGAACTGGCTTATGCGAAGCTGGCTAAAAGAGATAGGGAATTATTCGACAGGTGTACTTTGTATCTGAGCAGGGGACTGAAGAATAGGGCGATAGTATACGCCAATGAAATAGCCGAGCTAAGAAAACTTATGTCAGTAATACAAGCTGTTCAACTGTCGCTTGAAAAGGCCATACTGAGACTTGAGACCTTCAAAGCCGTGACGCCAACATTAGAGAATATCCAGGGAGTATTTAATGAAGTTAGAGAAACGCTTGAAAACGTTGCTAGGGTGATGCCTTCCCTAACGCCTGAGCTAAACAATCTGATGAGTTCAATTAATGATCTAATGGTGGCGACGGAGATAACTCTGACACCGCCTGAACCAGTAGTGATTAGGAATGAGCACACTGAGGCCATACTTAAAGAAGCATCAGACTTCCTCAAGCAGGAGCTTGAGAGGAAGATTCCTGAACCGCCGGAAGAAAAATTCGTTCCTGAGCCTCCCAAACCTGCTAAACCTGTTGGAATTAAGCCTCGCATAGCCCTGACAGTTGACGGCTCAGAGGTATATGTAGGCGAAGACGGCTCGGTGATTAATGAAGAAAGTAGCCGTGCAAGCGCATTGGCGGAGGAGTTAGTCTTAGACTACATCGAACGCAACAAGGGTGAGATGAACATTTCGAAATGCTCTAGGGAGCTAAATATGCCTCAAAACAAAGTTATGGAGATGCTTGAATCCTTAAGCAGGAAAGGGAAGATAAGAATTGAATAGGTGTAGAATGGAATATGAGCGCCGCTCAGGAGCTAGAGCAACTGGCCTTAAGATATGCCGAGCGAGCTGTAATGCTGGACCGCCAGGGAAATAAGGAGATGGCTATCGAGGCCTACCAGAGGGCTATAGACAGCCTAATGAAAATTGTTAGAATAAACCCGAACTATGAGCTGAACAAAATATATTTGCAGAGGGCTGACGCCTACAGGAATAGGGTTGCGGCGCTCAAATCCTCCCTATACATGAGTCCGGCGACAGCTGAGGACACTTTGGAAGGAAAAACCATCTTTGAAGAGCTAATTATGAAGAAGCCGCCGAACGTCACTTGGGAGGATATTGTTGGACTCGAAGATGCTAAGAGAGCGATTAGGGAAGCCATAGTTTACCCGTCGCTTAGGCCAGACCTTTTCCCCTTAGGTTGGCCGAGGGGAATTCTGCTTTTTGGCCCTCCAGGATGCGGGAAAACCCTGCTTGCCGCAGCGGTTGCAAACGAGATTAAAGCGAAATTTATACCTGTTGACGCTGCTTCGATAATGTCCAAGTGGCTTGGTGAGGCTGAACAGAACGTTGCTCGACTCTTCAATCTGGCTAGGAGGGAAGCCAAAAATTCTCCCGTGATAATCTTCATCGATGAGCTTGACTCCCTTATGGGTGTTAGGAGAGTTGAGGTCGGTGGGGAAACAAGGGTTAGAAACCAGTTTCTCAAGGAGATGGACGGCATAATAGATAAGAAAAACCCTATCAGAGTCTACGTTGTCGGCGCAACAAACAAGCCTTGGAATCTGGATTTGCCCTTCATAAGGAGATTCCAGAAGAGAATCTATGTTCCCCCTCCAAACTATAAGCAACGCCTAGAAATCTTCAGATTATACCTAAAATTCCTGAAGCTGGCGCCTAACGTTAATTTAGCTGAGCTGGCGAGACTTACCGACGGATTCTCCGGAAGCGACATAATGGATGTATGCCAATCAGTTCAGCTCAGAGTTAACAGCGAAATATTCGAGAAATACAAAGATTACACTAAAGCAAAGCCTAGAGCCATAGCGATGCAGGACTTCCTCAACGTCCTCAGAAAAAGAAAACCAAGCATATCGAATGAATCCGTAATCCAGTACAGAAAATGGTTCAACGAATTCAAGGCACTATAATTTTTTGTTTTGTCTTCTTTTTAATTGTTAACGTGCTTCCGCCTTTTCCACCAGGACGCTGAGCGTTAAAGTTATTACAGAGTCTCATCTAGAAAATCTTGGCAGTCGCATCCCCAAGTAAGCCCGGTGGTGTAGTGGACAAGCATAGCGGGCTTTGGACCCGCTGACGGGAGTTCGAATCTCCCCCGGGCTACCAAAAATCTCGCTCTGTTTTTAAAATAGAACAACACCGTAAACACACTTACAGCTATATTCCTTCCGGCAACTGGACTATGAGAAAAGCCACTTAATAAGGAAAAGCTACTATAGGGAAAAGGTATGTTGTACGGTATATAGACTCATACTCAGCTTCTTAATTTTATGAGTTTTCTAAGAGGATGCCTTGAAAATTACGAGCTACCGTGGTTTTGACGAAATGATTTCAAAAATTCTTTTATTTATTTTGAACTACTTTATCGTATTAGGGAATGGCTGATGAG
>CAZGXE010000016.1:0-15205 GCA_964529605.1 uncultured Candidatus Bathyarchaeia archaeon
GCATCGACGTTCTCAGGTATGACGTTATTCTCGTTTGGACACGCCAGTACGAGCAGAAGCTCCTTTCCCTTAACTACCGTTACGAAGTCTTCCCATATTGCAATGGAATACATGTCTCCTCTCGGAAGTCCTAGGTCACGGCTTATCTCGAAGATCGATGCAAGCCCCTTCACTCCATCCTCACTGTTTACGAGGCATATTCTCGGCTCCTCCCTGAGTGCATCAAGAACGTCCTCTCTTGTAACTTCCTCCCCCATCTCAATATCATAACAGTGAAGATGCATCATATTATGTGAGCCCAAAACTGCAACGCTGTAAATGTCTGGCACAGCATCATGTATGACCGTCTTAATGTCAGGCGCATGATGGCTTGGAATATGTGATGGAACAACAGTATTCATTATCCCCCTAGTATCGGTTCTCACAGGGTCTGTTGCTCTCCGCACCAAGAAGAGCCTAGCCCTAATTATCTTAAAGTTCGTATAGAGCGCATGTAATGTTCTGCATGCCGCTGTAGTATTGCATGAGACGACGCGGCAATACCTATGTCCCCCCTCAGCCATCTTCAAAGCTTCGTCATAATTGCATTGGCAGACGAAGCTCAATCCCGCAACTTCATGTTTCTCTCCGCCCTCAAAGATGGCTTTCACCTCATACTTATCGTAGAGCGCCTCCTTATTCTTTGCTCCAAAACCTCCCGGCGCGCAGTCAACGACGACGTCCACGGTTCCCTTCTTAAGTAGATCCTCAAGGCTTCCCTGAACGTCTATGCCACCCTTCTTCATAGCTTCAATGGTATTCGGATCCGACATGCTACAGTATATGCTGAATCCCTTCTTCTGAGCCATCTTAATGCGCCAATCAGCAACTACATCCGCTATTCCAACAAGATCCATATCATCCTGCATCTTTATCGCATCTGCAACCCTCTTGCCTATAACGCCATATCCATTCAGAATTATTTTCGGTTTTGCTCTTGCCATTCCATCATCCCCTTATTTATATAACCACCAAATAATTGATGGGAGATGATGTATAAAATTCTTTCGCGGCTTTCAATCATGTGCTAGCTTTTAGGGCTGCCCTCAACCTCTTCTATGCCGTGCATATAACATGATGGATATGAGAGTAGCCCGAATAAAACTGCACCAAAACCACATGTAGACTTAACAGATTTCATAGATCATTTTAATGACCATTCACGTTCTGAGCTTGTGAGGCTGATTGAGGAATGCTAGGAAGAGCTGATTCTGGAGTTCTGCGGCCCTAAGTATTCTAGAAAGCGATGCGGTTAAGTTAACTATTGAAACGTTTGGAACTGGAACCCTCAGGGCTAGATCATTCATTCTTCCCTTAAGCTTCGGATAAACAAGCGTTGCAGCTACAGCAGCCCCGGTGGTTGTCGGAACTATTGATAGGGAAGCTGCTCTTGATCTAAGGGGATCCCTATGAACTAGGTCTAGTAGACGCTGGTCATCAGTGTAAGCAAGGATAGTGGTCATTGTAGCCCTTTCTACACTAAAGGTTTCATCCAGAACTTTAGCCACAGGCGCCACATAGTTCGTTGTTCATGAAGCATTCGAAATTATCGCATGTTTCTCTGGATTATATTCGCCGAGGTTACATCCCTTGACAACCGTTACGTCCAGGTTTTTAGCTGGAGCGGAGATTGGAACCTTCTTTGCGCCAGAAGTTAAGTGTTTTGGGGGGCTCTTACGGTCTCTGAATCTTCCCGTTAGCTCTATGATCAAGTATACATCTAGGTTTTTCCATGGAAGCTTGGCTGGATCTGGCTGAGATAGAACTTTTTATCTCCTTCCCATTTACAACTAATTTTCTCTCTCCTACCTCAACGGTTCCAGGGAACTTTCCATGGACTGAATCATATTTTAGCAGGTGCGCCAGCATTTTGGGATTTGCTAGATCGTTTACGGCGACAAAATCTAAATCCACTCCTCTTTCTATAGCCGCCCTAAAGAATAATCTGCCGACCCTTCCAAAACCGTTAATTGCTACACGTACAGCCATCTGAACCACTCTCTTTTTAATTTCAATATTCTTAAAACTTCTGTGTATATTTATTATTGTTTGGGGTTAAAGGGGGATTTGAGCAAGTTAAATATGTAGGACTTTTACGCCGAAACTCTCGATGAGACTAGCTATGAAACTTCTATGCAATATCTAGCATTCCTTTCTCTACACATCAGCACAACAGTTTCCTTTTCAGTCAAATCAAGGAGATTCTTGAACCCATCACTGCGCTTTGGATTCTGAGAATTGACGTAGATGTTTCATCATTAGCTCTGTGCTTGGAGACTCGGCGAAGCCATGTTGAGAAGACTAGCTGAAATGTTTAGCCATTTCCTCGTTTCCCGGGAGCTTCAATATTGCATCTATTGTTTCTTTTATTTGCTTCATACTTTTAGTCCTAACATCGACTATTAGCCACTGGAAGAGCGTATCTCTGCCGCCTTTAAGATTGGCTTCTAAAGCCCATTCAACCTTCGTTATTCTAGGCAACATAACATACTTATATAATTTATCTGGAAGCGCACCTTTAAGTATCGGGTGAATGCCTTTACCGTCTACTTTCACATGAGTTTCAACGGCTATATTATCCGGCAGGTTTAGAACCGTTCCCTTATTCATAATGTTCACGTATATCGGAGCCTTCATCTTCTTACCGAAGAATGATATCTCGTAGTTGTCAGCTGGCTTATCATTATAGATGGAGTCCATCAGGTTTACTATGACTTCGCCGCTCTGCCTTAAAGGCATATATTGCGATACGGACTTTGATGTGTCAAATGCTATCCTAGCCATCTCTCCGACTTTACTCCTAACTCGTAGAATTCTTATAGCACAGCCTATCTCTGAGTCTGGCCCTCCGTAAGGCCCATACCAGTACTGCTTTGTTTTGAGATTCCAATGATACTTCCATGTACCCCCGCGGACGCTGTCTCCTACAGGCAAGTATCCATAAGTCTTGTACATATCTATAGCTGCCGGGCATAAATTCAAGTCCCAAGGGCTCCTCGTGTGTTCCCTCCATACAGACCAGTACTCTTCAGCATCCTCCTCGATCCAATCGTCAAGATACTTATAGGCATCCTCACCTTTGTATTTGAATTTGGTCAGCCATATAACATGGTTTAATCCCCCCATCTCAATCTCAACATCGTTTAGATTTATAAGATTCATAGCGTCCCGATAATGTTCGGTCCTGCGGGCAGCGCAGTACGGAGTTATATTCTTCCCGAGTTTCTCATTGGCTAGACGCATAGCCAGAACTTCCATGGCTGCTCTGTAGCCTAGGAAGTCGTGGCATATCCCTGCTACATTAACCTTGGTCTCTCTGCCTACCACCGTCGTCAGATCGAGAACTGGGTTCGAGACTATGAAGAACCATGCGTCGGAAGCAAGATCCTCTATATCCTTAGCTATGTCTAGATGGAGCCTGAACAGGTAATAACCCCATATGGTATGATAGTCTCCCACATAGTTCCACTCTACACTGTTAATTCCCCTGTAGTAGCCGCACTCCTCGGATACATCCCTCATCTTCTCGTAATATAGGTAGCCCTTAGGGAGGGCGGTTGATATTATGAAATCGGCCTCCTGGATGGCCTCCCGTCTATCCTTTGTAGCATGTATCCTCGTAGGAATCTTAAGCTCCTTAACATATCTCTTAGCTAGCGTCGATATGAGGTTAAGCCTATAATCATTGATGTCCATAAGCCATATCTCAGAGCCGCGTAGATCCTCTTTCAAGAATATATCGGCTAGAATCCTACTCGTCCATCTAGCGCTACCAGCACCTATAAAAGCAACTTTAGGACCCAAAAATATGCTTCCTCCACTACATCAAAAGGCATTTGAAAAAATTAAAGCTTTATGATGAAAAGATGCATAAGCGCTTAATCTCTTCAGAAATGGTCCGTGCTATGTGTTGGCGCGCAGAAGGTGTGAAAAATTCTTTTTGAGATTTCAGAAATTCACAAATTCCGTGTGGGTTCTGATAGAATGTAGATTTTTATGCAATTCAGAGAGGGGATAAGTCGTTGTGAACATGAATTTTCCAAGGCTTTCCTAGGCGATTTCTCCTTTAAAACTAGAGCGCTAAAAAGCGGGATAAAAGCGAATGATTTATCTTTTTCATCATAGATTTCTTATTGTCCCTTGGAGGAGAAAAATTGAAGATTGTTGGCGGACCGAGCTCCCTGCATTTGGCTCGCAAGATAAGTGAATCTCTAAATTTTCCATTAGTAAATGTTAGGACAAAACGTTTTCCGGACGGGGAATTCTACATAAAGTTTGAGGAGAATATCGCTGGGGAAAACCTCCTAATAGTGCAGAGCTTATATCCGCCCCAAGACGCTCATCTCATAGAGCTATTTCTGATTCTTCACACTATAAGAGATCTGGGCGCGGAAACAATAAAGGTTTTTGTACCATATCTCGCCTACAGCCGACAGGATGAACGATATTTGGAGGGAGAATGTCTAAGCGCGGCCATGGTAGCTGAGATTCTTGAGGAATTAGGGGCGGATACAATCTACACAATTGATGTACATAATGAGAACGTGCTGAAGATGTATAAGATTCCAATTTATAATCTTACGGCTTCAGGGGAGCTGGTGAGATACTTCGCTAAAAAAGGTTTGGAGAATCCGATCGTTATTTCTCCAGACGACGAGAGATTAGCCAAGAGAAGAGCTAAGTATGCTGCTAGAGTACTTAATACGGATTGGGATGCTCTAGAGAAGAGAAGAGATCGCTATACTGGTGAAATAGTTACATACGCAAAGGACCTAAATGTTCAAGGGAGAGATGCAATCATAATCGATGATATAATAAGCACTGGTAAAACTGTAGCTAACGCCGCGAAGATACTTAAAAATCAGGGTGTCAAAAGAATCTTTGTCGGAGTTTCTCACGCATTACTCCTTGGAGATTCTGTGAGAATTATAATGGAAAGCGGTGTGGAAGAGATTGTGGGAACGGACAGTGTTGCAAATGATTATGCAAAGGTTTCAGTTGCCCCTATACTTGTAAATGCATTAAGGGGAGTAATGGAGCAAGCGTAATCTTTAATCCTATAACATTCATGGGAATACTTGGAGTAGGAGTTGATGCCTACAGAAATTGTAGAAAAAACGACAACTATAGAAAAATAGGAGGCAGCTA
The DNA here is from genome assembly GCA_964529605.1 of uncultured Candidatus Bathyarchaeia archaeon. Taxonomy (GTDB): domain Archaea; phylum Thermoproteota; class Bathyarchaeia; order Bathyarchaeales; family DTEX01; genus DTEX01. The sequence goes on from CAZGXE010000016.1 coordinate 5,188, forward strand.
ATAACATTTTCAGATAAGAAGCATCTCTGGTGAAGAATTTAATTAAAATTCTAAAAAATTAGGAGAGTATTGGAGGCCCTCGGTCGGTTATTTTATTTTTGATCATTGCCAGTATTACCGTTCTCATTCTCATCTCCCCCTCTCATTTTCTAATTTTTACATTATGAGAAGAAGTTTATAAATTTTTCGCATTATGAATTTTTCTAAAAATGAGAAAAGTTTATAAGAGCCTTCAGTAATCTTTAGAAAACAAATTATTCGCTAAGGGGGAGGTAAAAAAATGGTTAGCGAAAGATACTCAATTGAAGTTAAGCCCGAAAGCAGACTGGTTGAGGTTAAATTCGCTTCCTCCGTGAATTTCAGTTTAATAGAGCAAGCGCTAAATCAGTTGAGAGGATATATAGCAGAAAACTACCAAGTCAAGCTAATTGGATACATAAATAAAGAATGCAATTACCTCAAAGCTTTTATGCTGGCGCTCTCCCTGCTCGGTAATGAAGATAGGGTGATTTTTGAAAATAAGGCTAAATTCAGTAGATCTGAAAGGAGAAAAAGTAGGGCTTTAATGCGGAAGTTAAGAAAGAAAGGCTATAACGCCAAACAGATATCGGAGGAGCTGAATATACCGCTAAAAACTATCTACAGATGGTTAAGTAAAGAAGAGCATTAAGAAATTTTGAGCATTAGAAACAGCGATAGCTGTAAACGAATTATTAGGCTTAGAATTAAATCAAATTCAACTAATAGAGTTCGCGGTCTTAGAAGAGATAGCCTCAGCTGGAGTCCCACATGCCGACAATGTTTCAGCGACCATATTTAGGAGACTTCATTGTGATAACTTCGAGAAAACCATTTGAGGTTTTAAAGCTTAAGTCACCCTCTAAAGTCGAATTTGCTCTAGTTCTTCTGAAAATAAAGTTTAATACAGGCCTAGCGAGGTCTGTTCTTTCGAAAAAGATAAGGCTCACCGCTGGTTGCGTTAATCACAGTAAATAGGAAAAAGAATCCGCTTCTTGAGGTGTTGAGAAAATAGGCGTCACCCACTGCATAGAGTGTGGCCTCTGGCAAAAGATTGAACACATAAGATACAATAACGCCCTCCTGAAGATAGGTCAGAAAAAATGATGGAACATAATCGCCACCCGGAGTGGAGTGTTCGTCTTTAAACGCTAGGGCATAATACCAGCCGTAATAAGACGCTTTTCTTCAATCTTCAGGCTTCACAGTAATTGCGAGACCCATCCAAAAATAAGTAGCATAACAATTCAGCATCAAAACTGTTTAGCACCTTCATCTTAATCTTCTTTCTTAACTGCCGCTCTCTTTGTTCACATTTAATAGCCCTTTACAATCTCATCGTATTCTTAAGTAAATATTTAGATCGAAGAACACATAACCTAGAAGAAGATTAGATATCGGTTAGTCTCTGCTGTCCGGCACCGGTTAACTTCCAAAAGCGGGTCTTATCATGTTTTGTAATAATCTTCTCAATTTTAAGTAGGCGTAAATGATGTAGAATTGAACTAGAACTCGCACCAACCTTTTCCGCAAGTCCCTTCGTGTCTAAGGGCTTCTCCTCTAGGGCAGTGATTATTTTCGACCTCACAATTAGGCCGCGTTTCACGTTTCTCTTCCGCGTCAAGAATGCTTTTGGATGATAACCCTCTCTAAACATTAGGCATTCCAAAAGATAGTTTCAGCCTTTTCTTCCTTTAAATTTTTCAGCTCTAATTTAGAAATTTTGAAAGATTAGATTGCTTTACGCCTTTACCGCTTTCAAAGAGCGAATTTATCTCCTTCTCAATCAGGGTTAAACGCTGGACATAATATTCTGACATACCGTATCTTTTAACTAGATGCCACGCGTCTTCCAGATACTTTTCAATACTTCCCCTATGGACTGTTAATGTCAATTCTCCTCCGCATTCTGGGCATACTCCTTTAAGCGGAATTCTCCTGAAGCGTCTATTGCATTTCTTGCATCTGAAGCTCTGCGCTGCAAAGGCCCTTAAGTTTCCGGAAATATCGCGAATGAAATGGGTGTTTAGGACTATTTCCGCAACCACACGCGCGTCAACAGCTTTAATTTTCTCCGCTAGGTTTAATTGGGCATTTAATTTATCTGTCATACGCTTTAATGTCGTGTACATGCTCTCGCGGTTTCCAGCCGCAATATTAGAGGTTGGCACAGTAAACATAAATCCTTGAAAACGTGCCTCAGAATTAAACCTATGCTTAACGATGTCAATTAAGTTAATTAATTCCCTAGCTGATCTCCTTTTAAGAGCTGCCTTATAGAAATCTAGCGGGTACCTGCCTGCAACATCAAACTCGTGCGCTTGTCTCTGAACCTCCTCTGGCACAATCGTCCGGATAATGAAGAGGGGGGAATCCATCATTCCACCTATCTGATCTGGGAGATATTCTCTCGAAAAGTTTAGGAGAGCGTCTAGGGCAAGCATCACGCTGTCTTCGTCACCGTCGCAGTCTCTTCGCTTTGCTGAATGCCAGAATGGATGAGCGAAGCAAACGTTAAGCCTTGTGAAGCCTATTATTCTGCCTAATACTCCGGCGCATGTATGCGGAGCCAAGCCTATTATAAGTGTGCCAATTAAATCCTGAGATCGGTTAATCCTATAGAATGGCGGAAGCTTATAGAATTTCTGGAGAAGCTCGTCTACAAACTTTGCGGTAGCTATTAAATACTCAACGCCTCTCCACGGAATTATAACATCCTGAATTTTAAGCTCACATATCTGTTCGGGGTCTTCGAGAGGATTGCCTAAATAATCACGCGTATAGCCTAGTTCCCTAAGCTTCTCGATGGAAACGTTTATCTCGGATGGTTTGAAATGGGTTAGAGGCGCATTGGTTGCATCAAACCGTATGGTTCCATCTTTATAAACGGAAAGATTATATTTGGCTCTCAGAATTCCCTTCTCAATAGGTTCAGGAGTTTTAGTTTTATTTGTTAAACCCTTAACGCCCTTAACCTGCACCGGCGTGAAGTTTATTCTTCGGCATGCTTCCTCAAATAAATCCTTTATGGAAATTGTTTGAATGCAGAAGTTTCTGGCCTTAACCTTACAGACGGGACACTCTTCTCCATTCAATTCTCTACCACATCTTGGACAGATGAATCGGAGAGTGGTCTCTGAGCCACATGAGGGACATGTTTTCTTAAATGTTACAGTTCGGCATTTCGGGCAGATGCGGCTGATAAGCTCAACTCTAATAAGCCCTCTTCTAAAGGCCTTCATTAAATCCCTTTGTGAACCGCCGCTTAGACCCACTGGGAAAAGAACGTGAACTGGGGGTTTCATCTCCCGTTTTTTAGCCTTCTCCGGTCGGCCTACTCTAGCGCCTATAAATGACAGAGCCTTATCCCTAATAATTAGGCCGCTGAGCCTAGAAAGGTTTTCCAGAGTTGAAAGCTCACGGAGTATTTTTGTTCCAGAATTATTCGCTCCAAGAGTAAGGGCGAATGCATAAGCGTCGGAACCTTCGATGAGAATATTGTTACTAGAGATTTTATGAGGGATGCAAATCTCCTCAAGAATCTCCTTAATCTCCCCATTGAATGCGCTCAGTATTCTAGTTACCGATTCCCCCTTAACATCAATCTTTGAGTTTAACAGCCATTCCCGAAGCTTCTCAAGGGCATCAACTCCAATATTGGACCAGAAAAATAGGTATGAGGGATGTAGGGGGATCTTAAGTGATTTACTTATGGATATAGCCTCTTGAATACCGGGCTTATTATTAAATGGATCTTCCAAATAGATCTTTAAGGAGGATGGGGAAATTCCGGCTTTTAGGGCTGCTCTCTCAATATCTCCATCAAAATTTTCAGATACTGCTTTCTTAAGATCTTCACACCAGAATTCTTCAGTGTATCCGGATGGCAGAAGAACTTTATTATTGTAGAGGAAGTCGCCGAAACTTACGAGGATATCGCCTAGGAAGAGGATTCTCTCAGTTTCTTTCTTAATTAGCTCTATGTTTTCGTAGGAAACCCTAACAACTGATCCGTCTCTTAACTTAACGATAGGCGGCTCAATATAGTCCACCGGCATTACAATACCCGATTTCCCTGGAGTCTCAATCTTAAGTTGCGTGCCACCTGCCAGGAAATTCTGCAGGGTTTCCATTGTTAGCGGGTGAACGCCTACTGCAGCCAGCCCAGTGTTTCTTGATCTACCATAACGGAGTCTAAAGCCGCCTTTTCTCGATGGAAAACAGAGTATTGGCCGTCCGGCTGGAACTTCTCCCATAAAACCAGATGAGGGCTTTCTTTTTCCAATCTCCTTAATCTCTCTAAGCCAGTCCCATCCTTGAATCCCAAGATCTTCTACTACAGCTAGAACTTTAGCCGCTCTCCCAACGATGCCGTCATTAACAACTCTAAGAGCACCGCCACGTATACGGTTAGTTTCGACGCGTGGAAGATTCCGATGGGATGAAACCTCAACTGGATCTGAAGGTGTGCCAGTAACCTCAACTGGAAGCCTCTCTAAGGCAAACCTTAACTGTTCATCGGAGACGCTATACTGGAAACGGCCGACTTCACGCTCATAAAGCCTAAGCTCCTCGATGAATCTATCTATCTCCTCCCTAGTCGGCTTGTATCGGTCAAGCTTCAGTAAGCGGCGAACAAAATCCGCTATGACTGGTGTTAGGGCAGTTTCTGTGCCGCCTGCTGAGCGTATGGGCCCAGCCAAATATAAGGCTAGATACCTAGAGCCGTCCATATTAGTTTTTATCGCTACCTTAGCTATTCCCTCAGAGTAAACTGCTGCTGTAACACCCTCAGTTAATATGGCTAGAGCGGTTCTGATAGCTAGATCCGCAGCTTCCTCCTCATCTAAATGCCCAAATCTTCCGTAAACTATTTCCTCAGCTATCTTAAAGGCAACCTTCTCTCTAGGCATAAACTTAGAGAGTTCTCTTATTCTTTCAGCAACTCCAGAGAGTCTAATAAAACCTTCCACCAAGCCAGCTAGATCATTTGCCATTTCTATCTCAGGATATGGTTTCGGATCCAGCCCTTTAGCCCTAGCTTTTTTCGCAACCTCATAAATTTCTTCTAGGGACTGAACTAGTTGGGAGAAGTATTCTTGATATTCTCTACTTATATTATTGTTGATAGCTTCCATATTGGCTTGCACTACTCAATGTGGATTCGACAGAGAATTATGGCATTCCACTTCTTTATTGGGCGGCCCATAATCTTCTCATAAGTTCTTTTAGCGATCTCCTTTCTCTTCTCAACGCACAATTTGCATCTGTTATGCCTCATGTCAGATGGGCCATCGCATTGACCACAATTAAGAAGTAAGGATTCACCTAAACCTCTTAGAGTTGTCCAAGCGTACTCACGCTCATCATAGTCGGGTTCGAAGTCCGGCCATATACCATATAGATCATCTCGTCCCAAGATTTTCTTAAGAGATTCAAAATACTGCTCAAAAGCTGTCAAGACACACTTAACCTCCTAAACTTATTTTTGGCTCCCACTCTTACACCTTCAATTATTTCCATAAGTTTACTTTTAACTTCTTCTCTTCTGTTATTCTCAACAACCGTACCAGTAACCACTATGTCAGCGCCAGCTCTAACAGCCCCCTCAGCCTGATTCCTTGTCCTTATGCCTCCACCTACAATTAACGTTGCATCTATTGTTTCTCTAACCATCTTAATCATTTCCGTTGGGACAGGCTGGCTTGCACCTGACCCAGCTTCTAGATAAATAAATCTCATACCAAAATATTGAGCGGCTAATGCATGGGCAACTGCGAGCGCTGGTTTATTGTATGGAATTGGAAATGCTTTTCCGATAACGCCGGCTGATCCACCCTCACCAATAATTATGTATCCGAGCGGAATTGCTTCTAATCTCATTTTTTTAATAATTGGCGCCGCAAGAACCTGCGCTCCGGCTATGAAATATGGATCAGCTGAGTTTAGAAGGGACATGAACCATATAGCGTCAGCATATTCACTGATCCCAGTTATATTATTTGGAAATAATATTACTGGAATACTCACAGAGCTCTTGACCACTTTCGTGATGCTATCTAAAGTACTTGATGATGCGAGGGTTGTACCGCCTATCATTATAGCTGAAGAACCGCAGGATTCGCTTTCGTTTGAGATGAAAATCGCAGATTTAGGGGTAACTTTCTCCGGATCAATAAGCGTTATATGGATTGCTCCTTCATCTCTAATCTTTCTTGAGAGATATTCTTCAACCTTACCAACCATTGAGAAACTCTCCAAAATCTTTAAGACCCATAAAATTCATCTATAAATTGGCAGTAAGCATCTATCTCTTTAAAGAATGGTTTTATATGCACTTCTTTTGTGAAGCCGCAATCTACATTACCACATCGAACAATTGCCTTTTTCTCTCCTTTCTCATCCTCTACTATTTCAACTCTCATAGACTTTTGACTGCATTTTGGGCATAAAAAGACCCTTGGCAGCTTCTTTTTGGGCATCCGGATTATCTTTCTACGCCTTCTTCCCATCCTTGACCCAGCATATTAAACTGGTAATTAGTTGTTCTTAAAGATTTAGGATAAACATTCTACTTTAGGCTTTCGTGATCTGAAACATCACGTTTTGATCACATTACATATCACAGATAAAATATTTTTGAGGGTTAAGCTGATTGTAGGCGGTAAAATTTAAATATCTTTCGTATACAAAATTGTATTCAATAGAGAGGGTTAATGAATTTGAAAGATCCGGCCATAAAAAATGAGGTTCAAGCATGGTTAATAAGCCTAAATAAAGACCCAATTTTCAAAATACTTCTTAAAAACAGCCATTTAACTAAAGTACAGGCAGAAACGTTTTTAATAGACATTTTAGCCGAAAAAATGAGTGAAAAAAAGGTTGTTTACGATGAAAAAGCGAAAATAAGACTTATAAAATCTGGTGTAAGCCGTGGTTCATTTAACAGAACCCTAACGCAAGCAAGAAGAAACATCATTAGATCCATCTATACAGTCATTCTTTTAGGTTATTTGGGCATTTTTGAGGATACACGTCTGAATCCGTACATTGAAATCTCGAATAAAATACGCGCTTACAGCAAAAAATACCAAGAAATCTGGAAAAGTGAAGAAATAAACGAAAATCAAATAAAGATTATACAAGCTCTTCAAGAGGAAATAGAAAAAGGATTATTAGCGCTTTCTAAGCCAAGAGCTATGTCCGGCAGATTGTGACATCACACATCACATAATATTACATCACGCTTAAAAGAAGGCACAAATGAGAGAGATTAAACCCTAAAAATAACCTTTAAAATGCTCTTTTAATAAAAAGAAGCATGAAAATATTTTTAAGTAATAGTGTGATCATATTGTGATGAGGATGTGATATTATAGATCACGTGATATGTGATATCACGAGGTGACATCATGGAAGAACAGCTCTTAATAATTATTTATGCCATTCTCTTTGGGGCCACCTCAACGTTTTTGCTTATTTATTTCAAACGATTAAGCGAAGGATCTCTTGAATATAAAAGAGCGAAGAATGTTATTGAAGATATAATTTTCAGTTTCAATAAGGATCTTCAGAGGCAAGAGGAGAAAATTCAGGAAATCACCAAACACTATGAGCAAATTTCTCAGAAAGATCAAAAGGTTGATGAAATAGAAGCCGTAATGGCGGATGTTAAGAATAGGTTAGAGGAACTAATGAAATTTAAAGAAAAATTATCAGCAAATTATGAAAGCTTAAAAGGACAAATTGATGAATTATCCACTAAATATAATGAAATTCTCAAGAGAATAAGTAGAATTGAAAGAACCAGTGTAGAGAGGATCGAGCTTAAAGAGGGAACTAGAAGAATAAAAACGGCTTCCTCTACTGTTATAGGGAGAGATAAAGCATTAGCCTCCCTTACGGAAACTGAGCTAAGAATTTTAGAGATCCTAGCAACAGAGGGAGAGAAGACTGTTCCAGAAATAAGAAGCAGGATTAAATTGACAAGAGAGCATACAGCACGCCTCATGAAAAGTCTATATATGCGTGGATATGTAGAAAGAAATGACAATAAAATCCCATACATCTACCGTTTAAATAGAGACATGGAGGAAATTTTGAAGGGAGAAAATATTAAATTCTAGGGAGGCCTCATAATCTCTCTGATTTCTCTCGCTATGAGCCTAAAAGATATACGATTAGAATTTTTCACCCTTATCAAAGTTCCTCTATCAGCAAGTCTTGAAAGATAAGTGGAGACCATACTCAAGCTTATCGGCTCACCAGTCTCCTCTTCATATACCTTTTGAACCTCTTTAGCTGAGAACCAAGCTATTGGAAAATACTTCTTCACAACAAGAAGAACCTTTTCAATTTTTGAAAGATCCCGGGGATATTCAACAGGCTCCGTTACAGGCATCCCACCAAGCAATTCAACTATATCAAAAATTTTTAGAGCTTTATCTCGTGTAACTCTACCTTCAAAGCTTATCACGTAACGATTTCCAGTCTCATCGTAAACTTCAACCTTCATTTTCCTGATGGGCAATAGCAGATTCACCCATAAATCTTGATTAACAATTATCTATTCACAAGTTATAAATTATTCGGTTAATAGCTAAAAAATAAAAAGAAAAAATAATTCCATATTTTTAAAAAGAAGAAGAAATTGCTAATTTTTTAATTAACAAAGTTAACTTTTAATTCATTTCTTTGAACAAAGGAAAAATAAAATTTAATTTGCTTTCTCCAAAGGAAAAGAAGGGGTGGCTTTTTCACAGAAAAAAGAAGATTTTAAATGCTATAATGAGATAAAAGTTTAAAATATGACAGTAAACTTTACTGTTTAACAGACAGTTCACAGAAAGTTAAAATTGTTATTATTTATGTCAAATGAAAATATTGTTGAATAAAACTTTCACTTTAAGATAGTATGGCTCCAACCCCTAATTTTCCACTGGAAACCAAAAAATAGAAACCAAATTTATTTTTTATTGTTAAAAAGTACTTCTCTTAAGGAATTCAGTTAACAATTTTTGTTTTTGTTTTTTAAGATAATTTGTATAAAATATTGTACAACTTTTAATAAATACAATTTTCTTAATCCTTCATGGGGAGCTGTTCCCTTATTTTAAGGGCAAGAAAATAATTTCTTCTTAATCCAAGCTGTTCCACTAGAAATAAAGGGGTGAGGCCCCTTCCTTTTAATGCTTTACATCCTTTAATCTATTTTTTTGTAGGGGAGTTCTTAATTGTAAAGGATAAAAATTGAAGATTCATTAATCTAAAACTCCAGGGGCTTAACAAATGAACGATCAAGAAGCTGTCTTGGATGAAATATTCACTCAATTTCTTAGTGGATCAAGTGTTTTTAAGAATAGAAAAGTTTTGAGACATGATTATGTACCTGAAAATCTTCCACATAGAAAGGAGCAGATCCTTCATTTAGGTGAGATAACTGCTCCGGCCTTAAGAGGGTCACCTTGCTCAAATGTTTTAATATATGGTAAAACTGGTACTGGAAAAACTGCTGTTGTTAAGTTTGTATTAAATAAGCTTGCTCAAAAGGCTAGGGAAATAAATTCATCAATTAAGGTTTGCTTTGTAAATTGTCGACTGACTGGAACCGAATATAGAGTTCTCGCCACTCTCTGTTCAAGTATTAATATTAAAGTTCCCTTCACAGGGTTAGCTGTTGGTGAAATATTTGACAGATTTAAGAAAAATTTGGAGTCTCGAGAAATAATATTCATTGTCGCATTAGACGAGATCGATGCGCTTGTCAAAGCTCGTGGAGACAAATTACTCTATGAACTTACCAGGATAAATGAAACTCTTAATAAAAGCAAAGTTTCAATTATAGGAATATCAAATGACCTAAAATTTAAAGAGTTTCTTGACCCAAGAGTTCTAAGCACATTAAGTGAAGAAGAGATAGTTTTCAGACCCTATAATGCTGATGAGCTCCAAGACATACTCATGGAAAGAGCTAAAATTGCATTTTACGATGAGGTTCTAA
>CAZGXE010000017.1:0-15082 GCA_964529605.1 uncultured Candidatus Bathyarchaeia archaeon
TTATGCTGGGCGTTGCAGCTAACCTAATATACTACGAGGCTCTGCCATTTCTAATGGAGATTTTTCCACAAATATTTGCCTCCGAATGGGCTGCCTGGGGTCTAATAGGCGCGCTCCTAGCAATAGTGTGTAGTCTAATCTACGCTTATTTGCCTTAAAGAGAAATCATGAACTCTATTTCATAAATACAGTGCCTCAGGCGACTGTTAATCCAGAGAGTTGCTGCTCAGAAACGTATCTGTGCGGATAAACTTTCGCGGATATAAGCTCACATCCAGCTTCAATGGCAACGTCGTCCGCTACAACTGAAGTCTTAAGTATCTTAGTCCTTTTTATTGAGTTTGATTTTATGGTTGTATGTCTTCCTATTATGCTGTCTTTTATCTCGGTGTTATCGCCAATTATTGATCTGTCCATTACGGCCGCTCTCTCTATAACCACATTTCTTCCGATCCTAGTATAATTGTCTATGCATGAGTCCACTATTCTGGCGCCGTCTGAAATCTCGCAGTGTCTACCAATTAGAACAGAACCCTCAACCTCTATCCTACCCCTCTCTATCTTTTTTATGATTTCTTCCCTTCTGCGGAGGGATTCAGGGCTTTCACCCTGCACCCACACTCTTAAATCCTCTGATATTCGGTTACCGAAGTCATGTAAGGCCTTTAATTTGCCATGTAATATCCCATTCATTGCTTCTAGGTATCTCTTTGGAGTTCCAACATCAAACCATACACCGCTTAAAATGTAGCCGTAAACCCGTCTCCCGGATTCTATGAGATATGGTATGAAATCATAGCCGAAGTCTAAGCGCCTATTTTCACTTATCATCTTTTGTATTTTTCTCTCCTTAAAGACCTTCCTAACTTCTGGGCTGAAGAGGTATAGTCCAGTGTTAGCTAAATTTGATGGAGCCTTTTTGAGGCTTGGCTTCTCAATGAACTTTGAAATGCGCATATCCTTATCGATTTTAGCGACTCCGTATCCAGCGGTATCCGAGACAGGCATCAGACCAACCGTTAGGAAAGCCTTATTGTCCCGATGAAATTTAAGCATACTCCCTAAGTCTATGTCAAATATGTTATCCCCCTGAACTGCGAAAACTGGATCTTTAACATCATAATATTCCATATTTATACGAAGCGAATCTGCACTTCCGCAGTCCTCTATATTGGGTTGATATTTTATGTGAACTCTGGGAAGTAAATTGTATTTTGCCGAGAAACCTATGCCCGATTCGAAATGATCGTGAAGACTCTTATAGTTTGTGTAACCCTTAACTCCGAAGATGAAGTTTCTTATTCCTTGCCTAGCTAATGTTAGGAGAGATATCTCTATGAGTGGAAGATTAACAAGTCTAATGCACGCCTTAGAAACTTCTGCGGTAAGTGGGAGAAGCCTTTTGGCTAAACCCCCAACTGGAATTATAACTCTCAGTTTATCCGGTCTATATGCGGATCTGATGACGATTTCCCCCTCGAAAATTGGAGTAAGATTAGTAGGTTGCTAATGCGTCAAGCAATCTTCTCTCGGTCACTATTCCTACAAGCCTACCTCTCCTCGTGACCCCCAATCTTCTTATCTTCTTGTCGCGCATTAAAACTAACGCATCCTTTAGGGTTTTATCAGCTTCAATTGATATTAGAGGCGATGACATTATTTCTTCAGCACGGATCTTATTGGGGTCTTCGCCGGTTCTAGCAATCTTCTCAACGACGGAGGAGACAGGGTTTGAAAATAAAACTGTTACGGGTGGGCTTCTCATGACAGATTCAAATAAACCTTTCAATCCCAAAAATTCACCACAATAATATATTCTAAGACTCCATATTTTATTTATTTTTTATGCCGATTAGAAAAAACTGCGTAAGATGGTTATAGGTTTTCTCTTAATTCATTGAGGATTTCATCTGAATCTCTATATGTCTTTGCCGGTATACTGGCTAATAGCTCACTAAGCCTAATCTGCTTTCCCTCTTCTAATTCAACCAGTTTCCAACCGATTTTATTAATTAATGTGCTCTTGGTTGCTGGGTATCGCGTTCTACTGATAACATCCCTAACTGAATCTAGACCATAGGAGCCTGTTAAAGGCGGGAAGTATCCCTTCTCTCTAAAGAAGATGAAGCGCTTTGCATCATCAAACATTGAGAGATTATTGAAGAGTACGTAAACGCCCATTCTCAGTGTCTCGTGTCTCTTAGTGATATCATAGAGTTTTCTGAGTTCATCGTTTGTGTATTGGTAATAATACATGCGTTCGCCGAGCCCGTGGAGGCGGAAATAGGCTAAATCAGCCGTGAAAACAGGCATCAACCTAAGCGGGTCTGTTACATGCGTAACTCTTAACTCGCATAGTGCATCCTTAAGCTTGCTGAGGGCCTCCTCACTTTCCCATGAGGCCCCACGCGTCTCCCAAACGAGAATAAAATCCTCGCGGTTTATTTTCTTAAAAAATTCTTCACCATCTCCTAAATTTTTTATGCTAAATGATGCTGGGGTTTGTATTAGAATTATTTTCGTCTTTAGAATTCGGCATATTTCCTTAATCTTCTCAAAGGATTTAATTGTACGCTCAATTTTTAATCTGTATTTGTGGCTTATATCCTGATGTGCTTTCACGGTGAATTCAAAGTCTTCTGGGGCTTTCCTTCGCCATCTCTCGACGGTTGATGGGTTCGGATACCTGTAGAATGTGCTGTTTAATTCAACAAGCTTAAATGTCTGATAATATTTTGCTTGAGAAACTGGATAGCCGCAACAACCAACTTTAATCATGTCTTGAGCGTCCCCCAGCATAGGAAGACAACACTATTATTTTATCACCAAAAATAATTAATTGATTATGCTATTTTTAGGTTTGCTGGGTTGAGATCATGCTTCGCCCATCCTTTTTCTCAATTCTTATTACATAATCGGCTTTTTCGGCGAATGCTTCACTGTGGGTTACTGCTATGAGCTGCTCCACTGTTTTTAGACGTGAGAGAATCTCAGCTAACCTGTCTATCGACCCATCTTCCCTGCCTAAGCTTTCAGTCGGTTCATCTAGAAGTAGCAGACTTAACCCATGTCCAGATCTAATATGCATTATGAGTTGACCTATGCCCAACCGATATGCGAAGGCTAGAAAGGTTCTCTCACCACCGGAAAGATTTAATGCGCTCCTTTCATATCCTTCCTCCCCATTGATTATGGGAGTATAGTTCTCGTCAACCCTAATGGTGAACGACGGCCCCTCAGATCCAGCTAAATCATCCAGTATTTGCTGAACTATTCTCTCAAGATAGCTTACGAAGTCTCCTCTTATCTTTGGCTGTATGCTCCTATAGGCCTGCCTAATTTCCTCGATGAAATCCAGCGTTTTTTTAACTTTCTCCAGCCGCTTAAGTTTCTTCTGGGCTACATTTAGCTGCTCCTCAAGGTTTTCTAACCTAAGCATAATCTCCTTCTTCTGTTCTTCTAAATTTTGAACCCTATATTTTAGGTTGGAGTACCCCTCTAGAGCCTCCTCATAGGATTTCTGAGCGTCCTCGAGCATTGAATAGTCGAATTCAGCAATCTTAGATTCTAAATCTATTAATTCTTTCTTGAGAACCTCCACATCTCTTTCTTTCTCATTTAACTCCTGTAACGCTTCCTTGAGAAGTTTCTTTTCGTTCTCCATCTGCCTAATGATCTCCCCCTTCTCAGAGTGAATTGCCTGTAGACTGGAGAACACCGTGAATAATGTATTTCTCAGCAGCTCAAGTTCTCGGATATTATTTTCAAGTTCAGTTAATTGCTGCCTGTAATCGGAAATCTCCTGATAAAATTGTTTCATTAACCTATCTTTGTAATCGGATGGAAGGTTTTGGAGGCATAGTGGACACTTGCTCTCCTTAATAAGGTTGGATATGCGCTGGGTTGTCCGTTTAATTTCGCTTCTGACATTCTCCTTCTCGCCTTGTATGCTTGAAATCTGGCTGATAATACTATTGGCATATGACTGAAGATTCTCTAAAGTTATGTTTTTAGGTAATCCTAAATCTGAAAGTCTAATTCTAAGATTCTCTTCCTGGGTGTTTAAGGTTTCCAGTCGTTCCTCTAAATCGTTTATTTTAATTTTCCTCTCTCTAATTTCATCCGCTAACCTAGCATGTACGCCCTTAAGGCTTCCGATTTTGGCTTTAAGTTCAGCCTCCTTAGCTTTAATTTCCTCGCTTTTCTTGCGTAGCGCCTTAAGTTTCTCAAGGCGAATCGATGCTTCTCTAAACGTTAATTCTGCTTCTCTGAGCTGTCTTTGCGCCTCCTCTAGCTCCATCTCTCGTGTTGATAGATCCTTAACAGCTTCATTATATCTGTCTTGTATGTCCTTTATGTTAATTAAATCCGGGTCGCGCTCTAGGGTTTCACGTTCGCTCTCATACCATCTTTGGATTGATCTGAGGTTTACCCAGGCGATCTCATAGTCTGATATGCTGAATAATTGATCTAGTTTCTTCCGTCTCTCAGCCGGCGTCATATCTAGTATTTCTTTAAGTTTCTCTTGTCTAACCCACATTATTTCTCGGAAAATTTCCTTATCCATGCCAGTTATCGACTTCAACTGTTCAGCTATGGCCTCATTCTTCATTTCGGCTATAAGTTTATTTCCCTCAAAAAGTTTTAGCTGCTCAGTATCCTGGCTTATGCGGTTACCGCGTCTTCTAAGCCCCCTCCAAATAGTGTACTCCTTACCATTCTCTATAAATTTCAATGCAACCCTGCCGACGGAGGCTCCCTCACGTAGAAGATACTCGTAGCTTCTACCGAGGGGATCGCCGAATAATGCGAAGTCTATAGCATATAAAACACTTGATTTCCCAGCGCCTAACCCGCCGACTAAACAGTTAAAGCCTTCCGAAAATTTTATGTAGGTTTTCACGTGGGATCTCATGTTTTCAATCAGGAGGCTGTCGATTTTCATTCCAGTAAACCCTCCAATATTTCTCTAACTTTTTCCTCTTCCCCTCTTACTATGAACTGGATTAAGTCTAATGCTATACGGGCTCTCTTTTCAGCTTCCTCATGGCTGTAGCGTTGAGAGAAAAATTGGAGGAAATACTGGTATGATTTGGCTCTTAAATCCCTCATTTCCCCCTTGAATATGTTCCGTATCATTTCCTCCGGAAACTTTTTCTCCCTCAAAAGTATGATCGGATGTACAGTGAGGGCCTTTTCAGCTGCGTTCCTAATCTTCGCTAAACCAATCTCTCTTCTGGTTGATTCGGCTGGAAGGGTTCCCCTTAAAATTGGAACTATGATGGCGCCCTCCTCATCAGCCTCTTTAACAATTCTTGCGGCTAATTCGGTTATTTCCCTCGGAGATAACCCGCTGAAGTCTCTATCTATCGTCTTAAATTTCCTAGGGCTCTCTAATCTTATGCGGTTTATTTCCATGTCGCCGTTTTTGCTAACCTCGATATAGTAAAAGCCTTTCTCAACATGCGCGTCTTCGTAGCTAACGGTCTCAGTTGGGCCGCTGTAGGCTAAAATTCCACTCCTAAAAGATACGCGTAAAGGCATGTGCACATGTCCTCCAGCATAGTAGTTGAAGCCGTCCGGTATGAGGCTTGAGGGAGCCTCAGCCGCTATTTTAGGGTATTTGTCAGTTATCTCTGGAATCTCTATCGCCATATGGAATACGAAGATATTAAATAAGCCATTACGAGGTGTGGGGCTCTTTCTTTCATAGAATGCTGGTAGCTGCTTCTCGGTTCTCTTTCTAGTTCGAAAGTTCGGTATGCCATAAACGTAGCAATATTCGCTCTCCCAGCACGCGTTTTCATGTCTGGGCAAATAATAGATTAGACCGGCGCTGTCAAGAGGGTTCAATATTGTGCCAGTTATAATATTCGGGGCAACATCATGCGATCCATCAACGATTAGAACTGGTATATCGGCCTCTCTCAATCTCCTAAAATTTCTTATAGCCCTTTCTAACGTTATGTTTGGCGGTCGGGCTTGATGAAATAGGTCTCCGGAGACAACCATAAACTTAGGCTTCAGCTTAAGGGTTTTATCAACAACCTCTGTGAAAGCCTTATCGAAATCTTCACGTCTCTCACTTAGATTATACTGCTCATATCCAAGGTGAACATCGGCTACATGAACGAAGCTGAACTCTTTCAAGATTCTTCCCACGCTCATTCTAAAATAGAACCTCTCCTCTAAACAGAATCTATTTCAAGAAATATAATAGTGTTTTTGGACATATGTAAGATTGTACGTTAAGAAAGGTTGGATGCGATATTTGCTAGGAAAACTGTTTTCACTCTACGAGAAAATGCGTAAGCTTGGCTACAACCCTCCTATATTAGGTTTGCTCAGTCTCCTATGGTTCATTCTCAGAACTGGAACAAAACCTTCGAGGGCTGTTTATCCATGTCAGAGGGCTGCTGTAGCGAATAGTTACATCTGGCTAACAATATATGCTATTCCATTTCTCCGCTCCCTAATCCGTAAAATCTCTGAGAAGATCCATCTAAGAAGGGGAATCCTTTTAGTAGTAATCTCGATCACCATTGTTGGAGGAGCATTAGTATTATGGAGCGGATATGAAACTGTGAAGAGAGGTGAAATGCAGGAAATAGGCTTAAAAATCTCTGGGAAATTAGCTGAGTATGGGCCGGCTTCAAGCATTTTTGTTGTGAATGGCACAAGAGGAAATGACGATGGAATCTTCAAGCTGATAGATCTGATGGGTGAACACGGCTTATTCTTCTATAAATCTCCTGAACACGGAAGGAATAAGAGTCCAGACGGCTTAATCAGCAGAGATGATGTTGTAATAATAAAGGTGAATGGCCAATGGGATGAGAGAGGGGGAACAAACACGGATTTAGTTAAGGCGCCTATTCAGGCAATACTGGATCGCCCTTACGGTTTTGTCGGCGAAATAGTTGTGGCTGATAATGGGCAAGCTCAGTATGGCTCAGCGGGCTTCGGCGGAAGCTTCAGCTGGAACAGAAATAATGCCGAAAACATTTCCCAATCAATTCAAAGCGTTGTGGACTTCTTTGCTGGTAGAAACTATAAAGTCCCCACATACCTCTGGGATACAATCACCACAAAGCAGGTGAGCGAATACTCTGAGGGCGATATTGAAGACGGCTACGTTGTTAACGCAACCAAGAACCCGAGAACTGGAATAATGGTCTCCTACCCTAAATTCAGAACGAAATTTGGCACGTACATAAGCTTTAAGTATGGTGTATGAGATCCTGAGGCTGAAAGATGTCAGAGTGATAGGCTTAAAGTAATCAATTTCCCGGTCTTGAAATCCCACAGCGTATATGGTGTTACAGCATGCATCAAGCACTATATGGGGGTTGTCTCAGATAAGCTGACAGCTAAGCTAGGCGCTAGGGCTCACGGCACTGTGGATGATGGGGGAATGGGAACGGAGATTATTGAGACAAGATTTCCAACACTAAACATAATTGATGCAATATGGGTTAATGCAATACCGGAGGGTGGTCCGAGCACTTATTATCGGGAAGCGACGAGAGTTAACATTATAGCTGCAAGCACCGATCCGGTTGCCTTAGATTACTGGACTGCGAAACATATACTGCTTGAAGCCGCAAGAATCAAAGGTTATAGCGGCTTAGACTCAATGGATCCCGATAATACGGACCTAGGATCCTTCGGTTACTGGCTTAGACTCTCGATGGAAGAGATTCAAAGGGCTGGATATCAGGCAACTGTGGATGAGAGTTACATGAACGTTTATGTATTCCACTGCGAATTGAGCGGAGACCGCCAACCGTGATGCTGAAAAAATCTAAATTTAAATGTTCCTGTAAATATTCGCATCTATATTCTTAAAAGGAAGTTCAGTGCATTATATTCATCCCGAGAGGATTCAGGCGATGCTGATATCGGAGATAATTCTAGAGAACTTCATGTCCTATGAGTATGCTAGGATACCCCTTAAACCCGGCGTTAACTTGATATGTGGCCCAAACGGCGCTGGCAAGTCATCGATTTTACTTGGAATATCCGTTGCCCTAGGCCAATCCTATACTGAGCGTTCAAAAAGACTCAGTGATTTAATAAGATGGGGAAAGGATATTGGGCGTGTAACAATAGTTCTTAACAATTCGAAGGTTAAAGGCCGCCGTCCGGTGCCGAAAATCAATAAGGATCAGATCTATTTGACTAGAGTTTTAAGGCGTGATGGAAAATACTGGTTTGAAATCGATAATGCTGCTGCAAGCAAGGCTGAAGTTTTAAGGCTTCTCTCACGCTTTAATGTTGATCCAGATAATATGCTGATAATAATGCATCAGGATATGGCTGAGCAATTTATAATGTTATCTCCGCAGGAAAAGCTTAAGCTTGTTGAATCCGCAGTTGGGCTTGAACCCTACCGTAGAAATGTGCTTGAGGCAAGAAATAAGCTCAGGAGAATACTCAGTCAAGAGGAATCACTTAATAAGATGCTTGAATCGGCTGAGCAGACGTTGAATTACTGGCGTGAACAGTATGATCGATACCAAGAGAAAAAGCAGCTCATACTTAAAAGACGCTTCTTAGAACGTGAACTAGCATGGGCTGAGGTTGCTAGAAGGGAGGAGGAGGCTAATAAAGTACGAAAGGAAGTTGAAGCGAAGAAGATAAGGTTAGAAAAGATTGAGGCTTCAATTAAAGAGTATGAGTTATCTCTTGAATCAATTCAGAAAGAAATCTCAGGTCTTAAAGATACGTGGCGAAGACTTTTCGAGGATAGAATAATCCTTGAAAGAGAGAAGGCCAAATTTAGCCTTGAAGCTTCTAGAAGTAAGGAAATATCTGGCAGTCTAAAGGGTTTGCTCGAAGAGGGAGAGAGAAGCCTAAAAAGCCTGTTGAGATCTTCCCTCCAAACAGGTGGGAGGAACGCAGAGTCAAATCCAGCTCATTCGAGCGCTCAAGCCGTAGAGCCGACAAAAACCGCTGAGGATTTAATTCGATGGCTTAATGCACTTAAGTCTAAAGTTGAGGAGATTGGGAGTCTCGCTGAGGTCTCAGGCGTTAAGCTCGCAAACCTAGAGATCAAGCTTCTGGATGTTAAGGATGAGATGCATAAGGTAGAAAGTCGAGTCGATGAGCTAATGAATACTTTAATTGAAAATAGGGTTAATCTTGCTGTTCTCAACTATCAGAGAAGTGAGTTATTAAACGACCTTAAACTCTTGAACAGAAACTTAACCGTTATGCTTTCAAATATTGATAAAGCGATCAAGGAAGCTGAAGAGAGAGGTCCGCGCATAGCTGTTCTGAGAAGCCCTGAAGAAATACTGGATGAGCTGCGCATAACGGATGGGCGTTTATCTGCCATGGCCGACATCTCCGAAAATGCTGAAAAAATGTATGAATCATACTCGAAACTCTATTTTGAGCTTAAAGAGAAAGCTAGAATAACTGCTGAAAACCGTGAGAAAACTCTTGAGGAGATAAAGGCTAGGATGGATGCGTGGAGAAATGTTATTGGAAACCTTCTGGACAGCGTCAATGCTGAATATCAAACTACTCTTTCGAAGGTAGCTGCCGCAGGCTTCATCCGCCTAATAAATGAGAACGATATTGAGGCTGCTGGATTAGAGATTTACGTCGGCTTCAAAGGTTCCCAGCCTATCCCATTAAACATATACTCGCAGAGCGGGGGTGAAAGAAGCACTGCGACAATGGCCTTTTTGCTTGCTCTTCAAAGACACATAAAATCCCCATTCAGAGCCATAGATGAATATGATGTTCACATGGACCCTCGAAACAGAGAGGTGATCGCTAATCTGCTGATATCAGCCGTCAAGAATGAAGGAGCACAGTACCTTGCAATAACCCCCAACCAAATGTTCTTCGAGGGAAAAGAAGTTCATATAATAACTGTTCAGAATGTTGACGGCAAATCTCTGATTAGGAGAGTGATCTAATGAGTGCTGTAAGCAAGAAAAGAAAAAGCATCAGGGATGCCAGAGAGGAACTGAGGAGGATAATAGGCTTATGCAAATCGGTTGAAGAGAAGGGTTTAGACCCCTACCTAGTTGATGTTGACGACTTAATAAAGGTTATTAAAGATTATTTCCCAAGATGGAAGAATATTGAAGATCTATGCTTAGATACAGAAGCCCTAAATCACATAGCTTCGGTTATCAGAATGCAGAGCGAATGGATAAGGTATAGGGCGACAGCGCTCTACAGAGATCCGTTTTTGATAGAGGAGAAAATTAGAAAAATGTCTGTAGAAGATATGGCTGAGATCTTCTTGAGGTCGTGGCGTCCAATAGTGGAGTTCGAGCAGCTAACAATCAACAGTTTTAGGGAAGCGCTGAAGTATTGGAGTGATCTGCTGCCTCTGAGTGAGCGGTGGCAGAGAATCGGCTATGAAAAGATTGGCCTCCAAATGATGACGCGGGAGGAAATGGTTGAAGAGGGTTTACTCTCAAGCGAATCCTTTGCTGTTGAGCTGGAGAAAATGTGGCGGGAGCTAAAAGACGCTGCGCTAAAGAAGGGAAAGGTTAGGTATTGGGATTTTATTGGCTCCGATACTTATGAGGCAACCGCTAGAAGGGCTTATTTGACGAGTTTTCTTGTAACTTATGGTTATGCGAGAATGGAGGTTAATTATCTTGAGGAGGAAATATTTCTGCTTCCAAATGAGGAGCCCTCGCCTAAAGAGGACGCTGAATTGATCTCATTTCCAATACCCATAAGCTTTGAAGAGTGGAAACGATGGCGAGAAAGCCGAGGGGCCTAAGGAAAAAAGTTTATTACGCGTCAAAAATCAAAAAACTAGCATATCTGCTATTCTATAGAAGACACTCTATGCCCGGTGCTAGGGGATGGGAGTTAAGGAAGAAAGTTGGATCAGACTATCCGAAGATTATAAGTTTACTCGATGAGTATTTAGGGAAGATAGGGCTCACAATTAAAACGGTTTTTGAGGAGGAGGCTAATCCTCCGGAAAACCCAACCCTTGAACAGTATGATAAAGCAAGATTCTATGTGGCTCTGAAGGACGATCTGACAGTTAAAGAGGTTAAGATGGTTGGCTGGCGTATAGATGATTTAGCGGCCTTATGCGCTTCAATTGCATACATAATCTCCAAAGGAGGAAAAGCTCAAAGAAAAGACCTTGAGGATCTTTTGAAAAATAAGATACCGGGCTGGAGGGTTGACATGGACCTTAACAGATTCATAAGGTTAGGGTATTTAATGGAGGATGAGAATAAGCAGATATATTTAGGCTGGAGAGCAAGGGCTGAAGTTGAACGGAAGAGACTTATAGACTTACTGCTTGAAACAGAACCTAAAACGTCAGCTTAAAAATGTTTGATTCTGCTTATTCCACATAAATATTGGGGAAAATATTTGGGAACTGCCTTAAAGGATTAAGTTTTGAGTTATTTAACCTCGAAGTTTCCTGTGAGGCGTATATCCTCTGAGGAGCTCCCAACCATAGCTTCATAGGTTCCAGTTTCCACTGTTAGATTCATGTTAATGTCATAGAAGGCTAGCTCTTCTTCGCCTAAGATGAAGCTAACAGTTTTTGTTTCTCCAGGTTTGAGTGTCACCCTTCTGAATCCCTTCAGTTCTTTTATGGGCCTAGATACGCTTGAAACCTTCTTATGGATGTAGAGTTGAACCACTTCATCCCCCTCATACTTACCGACGTTCTTAATATCTACACTAACCTCTACTTTTCCCTGAGGGTTTATTTTCTCCGGATGTATTCTGAGATTACTGTACTCGAATTCTGTGTAGCTTAATCCGTAGCCGAATGGGAATAGTGGCTGCTTCCCTCTTAAGTCAACGTAATCGTCAACTCTGCCAGTTGGCCTATGATTATAGTAGAGTGGTAGCTGACCGGTTGTTTTCGGAAATGTTATTGGAAGTTTTCCTCCGGGGTTATAGTCGCCGAACAACACCTCGGCAATCGCGTTTCCTCCCTCCTCGCCGGGATACCATGCCTCAACAATAGCGTTAACCCTATTAACCCACCCGGTCATGGTGATAGCGCTTCCGTTTATTAGCACAACAACTACTGGAACCCCTGTGTTGCATACTTCTCTTATCAAATCTGCTTGCACACCAGGCAGATCTAGATTGCATCTATCTCTATTTTCACCCTCAGTTTCCGGCACCGAGTTTCCCATAAACATTATTGCAACATTACATTTCCTTGCTATCTCGATTGCTTCTTTGAAACCTTCTTTCGATGTACCCGTTAAGCTGCATCCTTCAGCGTAATAGACTTTTGTCTCTCCGGAAACTTTATTTCGGATCCCCTCTAATGGAGAAACCACTTTAACGCCGTAGCCAGTGTATCCGCCAAGCCTCATCTGAGCCGCATTAGGCCCTATCACAGCTATGGATTTTAGGCTCTTGTTTAACGGTAGAACTCCATCATTCTTCAGTAGAACTATTGCCTTTTTAGCTGCCTCTAAAGCAAGTTTTCTGTGTTCCTCGCAGTCACAGACTTTTTCAGCGTACTCAGGATTCACATAGGGATTATCGAATAAGCCTAGCCAGAACTTAACTCTTAATACTCTGCGTACAGCTTCATCCAGTATCTTTTCAGAGAGCTTTCCCTCTTTAATCAGATTTACCAGCTCTTTGAAGCAATCTGCTTCGGGAAGCTCCATGTCTAAACCGGCTTCCAAAGCCTTCTTGGCTGCCTCAGCCTTTGCCTCCGCAACTCCATGTTTGGTAAGTATGTGTAAAACAGAAGAGTAATCTGAAACAACGAATCCTTTAAATCCCCACTCGCCTCGAAGTATGTCTGTTAGAAGCCATTTATTGCAGGAGCAAGGTATTCCATCAAGCGAGTTGTAAGCAGCCATTATGGATAAAGCGTTCGCCTTTTCAATTGCAGCCTTGAATGCTGGGAAATAGATCTCTCTCAGAATTCTTTCAGAGAAGTGGATTGGATAGCTATCCCTTCCTCCATCGCCAACAAAATTCGCGACGAAATGTTTAGGTGTACAAACCACCTTTTGGCTTTGAACCCCTCTTATGAAGGCAACGGCCATAGCTGATGCTAAATAGGGGTCTTCACCATAAGTTTCCTCAGTTCTTCCACATCGCGGATCCCTGGCAATGTTGATGGTTGGAGATAAACATTGATGAATGCCACGTGCCCTTGTTTCCTTACCTATCGCCACGGCCACTTTTTCCATCAATTCAGGATCCCATGTGCTTGCTAAAGCTATTGACTGTGGAAAGATTGTGCTTCCTCTGGCTATACATCCATGTAAACATTCGTCGTGAATCATCACCGGTATTCCGAGAGGCATCTTTTCAATAATAAACCTTTGAATCTCATTATGAAGATTAGCGCTTTCTTTCGGCGGTAGATGACGTAATAGAATTGTTAACATGCCGATTCCGTTTTTCTCCTCCTCTAAAAGTTCCCTCCAATGCTTTTTCACGTAACCAGCCACTACATCGCCTATCAAATCCTTTTCTTTAGAGAGAGCCGACCATAAAATGTACTGAAGTCTTCTCATTCGGTTTTCAGGGATTCCCTCGAAGATTTTGATGAAAATTTCCCATGAAAATATTCCCCGAGCCTTCAATTGAGCAACTTTCTCTTCCCCCGTCATTTGAGATAATAATTGCTCGACCTTTTCCTCAACCGACGTATCCTCATCCAATTTCCCATCTCCTCACTCAAGAATCTCTATCAGACTGCCTTATAATTTTTGCCAGAATCCTCTAGCTTACGCTGCTTAGCTAATCAAAGGCCTACTTATGATTCTGAGGCTAGGCGGAACTATATATAAAGACTTAAGGAAAGTTCCTGGGAGCATCAGCCTCCACCCCTCCGTCTAAGCTAAGAGAGCAAGCTGGCTCCCCTGGCTGTAACCAACCATCTTCCCGTTTGCCCACACATAGAAAGCGGAGTCCACCCCTCAAACACGAGGAATATCTGCCTTCCCCTCCATGCATCGGGGGGCTTCAAATTTTCTATGGTACAGGCCAATTGGGTTATCGTCGTGAGGAACTCTTCTCTTCTTTGAGACCTTGCGTCGTTGCCACGATTTTACTCAAGTTTTCAAGATATTCTAATTTCGTTTTCACGTCCCTTTCGTTGAAATTTTCTGTTATGTCTGCAATTATTTCTGCTGTTTGCTTTGCTAAGAGAAGCCATCTTTCCCTCTGCGGTATGGTTATTTTAGCCATCTTCCCGTTCACTCTCTGATGTTTCACTTCCCCCCTAACGATTCTGTCTGCCATTTCGAAAATTTCTTCAAGGTTTTTCAGCATCTTTCTTCGAAGTTTCTCCAAGACTATTTCCATTTCCCTTCGTGTTTTCTCAATTCTTCTCTGAACATATCTATTGATGGAGATTTTAACCAATAGATGTGACCCCTCCCCCTAGGCTTACAGCTATATTCTAGTTTCCTTTAAGTATTTGTATCTGATGCCGCGCTTTCCTCTCCATCCCCCCGCTCACAATACGGGTGCAAGCCAATCGTGGGCTTAACCAAATGATGAAGAAGGCGCATACAAGCCCTATTATCTTGATGTCAGAAACCAAAGCGAATACAAATTAGGGCATCTTTACAACGCCATCTTCATACCCGTATGTGAACTTGAAGATGGAATAGAGGAGCTGCAAGAGCGCGTCAAATATAGAATGACAATAAACTTTGAGGAAAGAACGATCTACCTATGGGTAAAGCATTCTGAGACCGGAATAGTAGGTGAAGTAACATATAGCTTCGATGATTTTGGATGGCAACCATTCTGGTTTAGCCCCTGCTCAAGACCCCATGGATCTTGCTGGAAACCCTGTATTCGCAGGCGTAATCTCAGAGAATAATGCCGGTCACGCTTCGATCTCGGCGATTAGGATAACCGAGCGATAAGAGACTAAATCGGTACTTTAATGGACAACTAAACACCTTCTTTTTTTGGGTTAAATCCCTAATATTCCTTATAAGTGGTGGAGGCACTATACAGAAAATTAAAGAGAAACATAGAGAGGTTTATTGATGGGCACAACTATGAATTTAAAGAAGGCCCCTATTATAAGGTGTTCTCAATCCTTACACTTCGTTCCCATATTTCTTTTCGG
>CAZGXE010000018.1:0-15070 GCA_964529605.1 uncultured Candidatus Bathyarchaeia archaeon
CTCTGAAAAAGCATTCTCGGGGTGTCGAGTTCGGCTGAAAACCTCTCCAAAAGAGGTTCTCACCTCAAGTCTTTAAGAACCAACTCGACGACCACGCCCAAAAACCTATCCAAAAATCAGAAAGCGAGTTTTTCACACCTTCTGCGCGCTCGAACCAAACAATGTTATGAGATAAGGAGTTCTAAGTCCTTAAACTGGGAACTGAGTAAGCTTTAAATTTACGCATGTCTTATCTTTCGAGTCAATGTCTGAAAAAACATTAGTTGCATTAGGTAAGAAGATACTGGGCTTAGCATTAATATTTAACTCCCTAGTTAGCTTAATATCAGCGCTAAGCATCATGTATAGTCAATATGTAGGGCTCTGTCCAAGCAGCCTCTATAAACCATACCTCCCAGATATTTCGCTTTTCTGGTTCGTTGCATTGGCATCAACCCTAAACATTATACCAGCGAAGATGCTTGGAAAGGTGACTCTTAAGAGAATCCTGTTCCACCATTACGTTTACGGTTTCTTATCGATTTTACTTTACATTTTCTTGGCGGCAGCCTTCTCCTTGATTCATACCTCCACCCTAATCGTTCCTTTATACTATAACATTCAAAGCGGCGAAACCTTCATGATTCTGCTTCTCTATTGGGGCATAACGCTTGTAATAGATGACATATCGGATGTTTCCCCGAGAATAGCGCGTATTCTCAACCATATTTGGGAGAAAGCTCGCAAAATAAACAAGCCGATCATGGCAACACATTTGATCTCCAGTTTCATCACAATTTACATCGTGTTATGCATGTCTCTATGGCATATTAAAAATGGCTTTTTAACTAATAGCTCCATTCTCCTAAATTTCATGTCGGCTCCATTTATAGTGAACTTACTCATAACATCTCTTTATGGATTAAAAATAGCTGGGAATAAAATGTGGCTTAAATACCACTAAATTGGGTTAAAATTGCGCGGGACCTTTACTTTTCAGGGTTTAAGCGATTCTATCTTCTCTTTTAGACCCTTCCATCCGCTTTCAGCCTTTAACATCAGAATCTTAAAAGCAGTTTTTGAATCTATCCCATCCCAAGACTCACCGGTTACCTCCTTAATCAGATACTTAGCTGCATTTAGAGCCTCACCATTTATCTTTGAGTCCGCCTCATCCGCAATATAGCAGATTAATGCTTCAATGATCTTAGGCGTTATAGGGCTGGCTTGACCGTGACTGGCCGCTACAATGTGAATTAAATCCAAGGGGAAACCTCTTCTTAAAAGCTCCGATGCCGCCAGTGTTAAATGATCCATCCGCTCACCTAACAGCGATCTTCTATATTTCCCATCCTCCTTCCTTTCGTATGTTAATGGCTTGAAGATGTCATGCAGTATAACTCCACTAATAACTAGATCTCTGTTCACTTTACCGCCGTAAATATTCTCAACTGAGTCGCAGATGGCCATAGCGATATTAATAACTGATAAGAGATGATCAATTAATCCTCCCGGATAACTATGATGGTAGAATCTGCTAGCTGGAGCCTCATCTAACGGTAGACCACTATAGGATTTACCTCCAATATTAATTGATAGATCGTTTACAAGCTCCAAAATTTTTTCCCTTAATTTCTCATCCTTAATTTTATTTATAGCCCTTCTAAGTCGGGGGTCTAACATTCTCCCATCCACCATTAATTTCAACCATTATTTTCCTTTTAGTTTTTTCGGCAACCATATGTGCTTTACGCAGCGGCTCCGGAATTCTATATCCTCTCGAGCACGCTAAAACAATTTTTATCGCAGTCTTTAGGGAGATTCTATGTCCAACGCTCACGTAGACAGGTTTCGCGTCTACTCTGGTGAATAGGGCTCCGCCAACAACCTCCCCCTTGTAAATTATGGGCTTCCAAAATTCATCCTCTTTTCCAACAACTTTCCCGCATAAAAGGCTTTTAGCAACACCTATTGTAACGATATCTAAAATCACTCCTAAGTGGCTTGCAAAACCCAAACGGTATGGATGGGCAATTCCGTGGCCGTCAACCAAGAAGACATCCGGTTTGATAGTAAGTTCCCTTATCGCAGAAACGGTTGGGGGTATTTCTCTAAAAGATAGTAAGGTGGGTACATAAGGAAAGCGTGTTTCCACAATAGCCACCCTCGACTCTATGGGCTTCATAGATCTATAATCTAAGACCGCTACCGCTCCGATTGATTTTTTATTGGTATATGCAACATCAATTCCGGCAACATATTTTATTGATCCAGGTAATTGATCTTCCAATATAACCTTTCTTGAAAGAAACATCTGTAGTTTTCTAGCCTTCTCTATGGAGAAATTAATATTACGGAGCAAGCTATGAACCTCAAGCGAAGAGATACCTTCATTATGAATCATTAATTTTAGATTCCAGAATTTTATGAAGCTCTTTTAAAGCGTTGTTGAGCACCGTTCTTCTAACCTCAGTTGTTACGTCGCCTCTGGTTGCCTCGATAACTCTTCTAGCAACATCACATTTTCTTCTAAGTCCTGGGATAAATAGGAGAAGCTCATCGCAGCTTATTATCCCAGCGTATATTGTTTCCATCAGGTTTAGGCATTCTTCAGCGTTTTTAATGAGCCCTTTCCTTATGAGATCTAGTGTTCTACGTCTTAATTCACCTATAGCGTCCGCTAAGCCGAGAACATAAGACTTGTTCGGAACACCTATTTCCTCCGGGCTGATGAACTTCTTATCCTTAACAAGTTTTAGAAAGATTTGGGCTTCAGCATACTCCTCAAAAGCCGACTCCACAGAACCTGCGTAAAAAAGATCCGGATGACCTCTTGTCATTTCATCAAGTTTATTAAAGTTTGCGCTTGCCTCCTTTAGGAAGGCCTCAGCCTCACTAATTCTCCCCTTATGAGTAAGGAAGATCGCTTGCTTCGATAGCCGCATCGTCTTCCGAAGGATCATCTGAATCTTTTCATGGAGATCATCCTTCATTAAGGCTTCTTCCCTTATTTTATTAAGGATTTCCTCTAGGGACATGCAAATCCACAAGTAAATATTCCGTTTATTTACTTAAAGTGTTTCCTTCAATGTGGGTAAGCAATTTAAATAAGAGAGTACCTACTTCCCTTTAGAGATGAAACATGGTGCTCGACAGGTTATTTAGAAGAAAAAAGAAGGAAAAGGGCCTACAGATATCCAGAAGTGCCTTCTTAAAAGCTAAGCCTGTTAGAAATCCGATGGTGAAGTGGGTGAAGAATAGGAAAACAAAGGAGGTAAAAATAACTATTCCTCTGCAGAGGCCCTCGCAAACGGGTAGGCAGAAGAGTTTTTTAAGTAAGCTATTTCCACCCCCACCCAAAGAGAAAATAGTTAATCTTGACAAAGTAGGATCCGTCGTTTGGGAGCTTTGTGATGGAGAAAGAACTGTAGGCGACATCGCCAAATATCTGGTTGATAAATATAAGATAATGCCTGAGGAAGCTGAAATCTCACTTAACGCGTATTTTAACCAGCTCTCTAAAAGGGGCCTTGTAGGTTTCATTCTCCCAAAAGAGCTGAGAGAAAAGGAAGAAGAAAAAAATATTAGTCAATCATCTCCAGAAGAGTAAAAGTCCATTAGCTGTTCAATGGATGGTGAGATTACGCCGATATTTAGAGCCGGTCAATTAATGGAAACTGCGACAAAAATATTCGAGGCGGCGGGGGCGCCATCGGATGAGGCTAGACTTGTCTCAGAATTTCTTGTCAGGGCTAATCTTTCTGGACATGATTCGCATGGTGTCATCCGCATAATAGAGTATGTGAGTAAAATTGAAAGAGGATTGATTAAGCCCGGCTCAAAGATTGAGATTTTTAGCGAAACCCCTTCCACCGCCGTTTTGAACGGTAACTGGGGCTTTGGTCAAGTTGTAGCTAAGAGAGCTATGGAGGTGGCTATTGAGAAAGCTAGAAAAAGCGCCGTGAGTATTGTATGCGCCTTCAATTGCAATCATATTGGCAGATTGGCTGATTATACTCTGATGGCTTCAGAAAACAACATGATCGGCATTGCGATGGTTAACTCAGTTAGGTTTGTGGCTCCCTTTGGCGGTATAGAAAGGATGCTGTCAACCGGACCCATCAGCTTCGCCTTCCCAACAGGTTTAGAGTTCCCCCTCATTATTGATTTAGCAACAAGCGTTGTCGCCGAAGGGAAGGTTAGGGTTGCACTCCATAAGGGAGAGAAGATACCTTACGGCTGGATTATAGATAAGAATGGGAACCCAAGCGACAGCCCTCAAGACCTTTATGATGGAGGCGCATTGCTGCCTTTAGGCGGGGAGGAAGTTGGGCATAAAGGTTTCGGGCTTGGTTTGGCTGTTGAAGTATTAAGCGGAATCCTATCCGGAGCTGGCTGCGCTTACGAGGAAAATAAAAGAGGAAACGGCGTCTTCTTTGAAGTCATAAACATTGAAAAGTTTATGCCAATCGAAGAATTTAAAACAAAAGTCAGTAACCTCATTAAAACAATAAAAACATCTAAACCTAGATTGGGCTTCAAGGAGATAACTATACCGGGCGAACCTGAATATTTAACTGAGAAGGCCAGACTTAAAGAAGGCATATATGTGCCAAAGAGAACATGGGAAGAAATAAAGAAAATTGCCAAAAAACTCGGCGTCAACCTCCCCTCATTTTAATGTAGAAATTCATCGATATTTTTTCTCCGCTGAATATCAATGTTTAAATGTCCTAAACCCCTCTCGAAACCTAATTTTTTCATTTAAAATGTTTCTATCTCCTTTTTATGATGAGAAAAGTTAATAATATGCGATATATTAGCGTATTGAAAATGCTTTTAATTTCTCATTCTTCATCCTTCTCTGATGAAAGATGGCTTTAGTGAGGACTATTAAAGATCTAGATTCTGAAATCACCCTGCTTGGAAAAAAGAGGGAGGCTCTAAAAACTCTGTTTAACGAGAGGAAAATATCCAGAAGCACCTTTGAAACCCTTGAAAAGAAGCTTTCTAACATCGAAACGATGATCATCCGCCTTAAGGAAACTATTGAAGAGGAGAAAAGATTCTGGAAATCCGTATCGGTTGAGAAGACTAGGATTTTAGAATCTCTACTTGTAAACTTTAGGTTCCTCAACTTAATAGATGAAATAGATTATGACAAATGGCTTAATATAAGCAAAACCATAACTTTCGGGATGAACATTTTGAATACCAAATCCCTTGCAGAATCCAAAAAGAAGACGTATAAAACTGATGTCAGTAAATCTTTAATGACCAAAAGAATGGATCCGAAGAGGAGGCTCAATAAATCTTTAAGTCAAAGAAAGACAAACAGAAGTAATAGACGGACTAATAAAGTTTCATTTCGAACCAAAGAAGCCACCACCTTTAGTCCGCACTGTATGAATCCGTGGAAACCTGAGTGCACAAGAACAGACATTAAGCTAAGCATTTATTATAATGGACGGTTCCTACCAATTTGCGAGGAATGTTGGAGGGAAATCTCCAAGAAAAACATAGAGTGGTCAACCCAGTAGTAAGGAGCCCCTTAAGTTTGACACGTTTTTCGCAACAGGTTTACACTAACCTTTCCATCTGATTCATTTTCTATCTAGCATGAGATTAGCATGCGGCTCACTTAGATTCTTAAGGGCTACTTTTTAATTCTAAAAAATCACATTCTCCGCTTAAATGTTCAATCGAATCTTAACTATGTTACACCCCTTTCTATCAGGGGCTTAATTTTCTCTTCAACGCTCTCCGGCTTCATCTCAATTCTACCAACATTGAAAACCTTCCATACTTCCGTGTGCTGGATGACTTCAAGGGGCTTCACAGTTCTCAGCGGTCCGAGGGTTTCAAGTTCAAGCATCTCTGAATTAGTGTACACCTCAACACTACAACCGAAATCCGGATACTCCCCCTCCTCCTGGGAGAATTGTTTAACGAAGAGCATTCCATCAACCCAGTAGGAGGCCCACTGAGGATTAGCATTGACACCAACTTTCAGCGGCCCCTTAGCTTTTGGATTCTGCCTAATGAATATGTACTTACTGGTGAGCGAAAGCCTCTCATCCGCGATGTTAGTGTAGGGCCAAAGCGATATGTGCCTATCGGGAAGAAGCCCTTCCTCATCAACCTTCATGGGCTCGATAGGTATGGTAGCGAATCCGTTCCTTCTCATAACTGAAAGGGCCCAACATGCAAATCGGATCGGCCATCTACCTATGTTCTTGATTTTGTGGATTACCTGAACCCCGCCTTCCGGGTTCACTCTCACAGTAATCTCCTTCTGTACTGAGTTTTTCTCCTCCGGGTTTCCATAAATTGTTAGGGTGTCCACACCAAACTCTATCTTCACCGGCTTATCATCTATAGAGTATGATCTGGGCATGGCCTCCGGGGAGGTCCATAATCTGTGGCCGCCATAATTTTTCCAGAAGCCCTCCGGCGTTTGTATGCCTGCTTCCGGGAGTACTCCAAAGAGGTTTAGCTCCGGCTTTTCTTTACTTGCGAGATAAAGTATTCTTGGACCTAAATCGCATGCCACGCCTATGATTAAGTCGCCTATGGAAGCAATCTTCACCCTGAAGCCTTCGATTACTTTTTCCTCGATCTTCACGGTTTTACCAGCCTCATCTATATTGCTGTGAAACTTTCAACTGTTTCCTTGTTGAGCCTCTTAACCAATTCTATTATAAGTTTAACCGTGTTCTGAACGTCTTCCAGACTGAGTAGG
Organism: uncultured Candidatus Bathyarchaeia archaeon; assembly: GCA_964529605.1. Taxonomy (GTDB): domain Archaea; phylum Thermoproteota; class Bathyarchaeia; order Bathyarchaeales; family DTEX01; genus DTEX01. The sequence goes on from CAZGXE010000018.1 coordinate 6,722, forward strand.
CCGATGTGGCTGTGTATATGCCTTGTCGGCACACCTATAACAACGCTTGGACATCCTGCCCTGCTAATGTGGATTCTACCAGCATCAGTTCCGCCTCTTGCAATCTGCGAGAGTTGGAGCGGTATCCCAGCCTCCTTAGCCACTTTTATAACAAACTCTTTCAGCGGCTGATTTGGAATCATTGTACTATCATATGTGCAGAGGCTTGGGCCCTTACCCATCTTTGTAGGCGCCTCTGTTGGTTTTATTCCGGGAACATCCCCGGCTATATCAACCTCAATCACCAAAGCCACATCGGGGTCAACTATGTGGGCTACTGTTTGAGCGCCTCTGGCACCAACCTCCTCCTGTACCGTTGCGGCACCATAGATCGTGTTGGGATGATCTATATTATTCTCCTTCATTCTACGTATGGCTTCCATCATAACGAATGCCCCTATCCTATCGTCAAAGGCTTTCCCCATGGCAACTTTCCCATTGTTAGTTAGCATGAAGGGAGACCATGGAATAATCGGATCACCTATTTTGACGCCGGCTTCAATAGCTTCTTTACCCGATGTGGCGCCTATATCAATATACATGTCTCTTCTATCAACCGGTTTCCGCCGCTCCTCATCCGTCAGTAGATGCGGCGGCTTAGCGGCTATGACACCGTAGATGTCACCTTTCTCGGTTCTCACAATCACCCTTTGCGATAATAATACTTGATCCCACCATCCACCCAAAGGGTTAAAAGATAGAAAACCGGTTTTCTCATCTATTCCAGATACGACAAAACCAACCTCATCTATGTGTCCGGCTAACAGAACATGCGGTCTTTCAGCATCGCCCTTACAGACAAAAACTATTGAGCCTAGCTTATCGGTCAAGACATCGTCGGAGTAGGGTTTCATATACTCTTTTATTATCTTAGCAGTCTCCCTCTCGAACCCTGATGGCCCGAATGATTCAGTTATTCTTTTTAAAACATCCAAGGCTTTCTCATCAATCATTTCACACCACTCTTCCTTCATTTTTTAATATTTTGAATATTTCTCAACGAACCCTTTAATCTTTCCCATAGCTTCGATGATTGTTTCTAGGCTTGTGGCGTAGGATAATCGTATATGCCCCTCACCGCACTTGCCGAAAACGCTTCCAGGGGTTGAGCAGACGCCCTCTTCCTCTAGAAGCCTCATGCTAATGTTGAAGCTTGACATGCCTAGGCTTGAAAATCTTGGGAAAACATAGAATGCCCCTTTCGGCATTACACAGTTAACGCCGGATATTTCGTTAAGCGCCTTCACGATGTACTTTCTTCTGCGGTCATATTCCTCAATCATTCTTTTAACGCAATCTTGAGGCCCCCTTAGAGCTGCTATTCCAGCCTTCTGTACGAAGCTAGCCGGGCAAGTTGTTGTTGTCTGCTGAATTCGCTTCATAGCATCTATTATGGTTTCATTTGCGACGGCGTAGCCGAGTCTCCATCCGGTCATCGCGTAGGCTTTGCTGAAGCCGTTGATAAGGATAACGTTCTCTTTTACATAATCGAAGCTACCCATGCTCCTTAACTCAACACCATCATAAACTATTTCACCGTAAACTTCGTCTGAGAGGACGAGTAAATCATGCTCAGCGGCTAAATCCGCTATGATCTTAAGTTCATCAGAGCTAAGAACCCCCCCAGTCGGATTATTCGGTGAGTTTATAATGATCATCCGAGTCTTACCGGTTATATTCGCCTTAAGCGACTCCTCCTTTAGACTGTAAGTTTCGCCGCATGGGATCTCGATCACCCTTGCCCCAGCCGCCTCGGCGCATGTAAAGTGTGTCGGCCAAGTTGGCGTCAAAACTAAAATTTCATCACCTGGATTTAAAGTTGCCATACATGCGCAATATATGGCATGTTTCGCTCCAGGCGTTACGATGACCTCTTTATCTGGGTCGACTTTTAAGCCATTTCTCTCTTTCAAGTATTCGGCAATGGCTCTTCTGAGCTCAATCATTCCCATGCTTGATGTATAGTGGGTGAAACCATTTTTCAAAGCGTCTACGGCAGCATTCTTTATATGCTCAGGGGTGTTAAAGTCCGGTTCACCAACATCCAGTCTCCATAGTTTTCTCCCGCTCCTCGCCATTTCACGCGCTTTCTCAGCCATCGCTATGGTTCCGGAGGGCTTGATAATTTTCATCCTATCCGCTAATCTCATAAACATGCCTTCTATAGCTCTCCCATAATATCAAGGATTCTTTTCTTTTATCTCTTAGCCCCCAATTGTTGGAGGGAGTTTCCTCTTATGCTCAGTTTTAAGATGCCTACGTAGAACATCATTAACGATTTCAATTGGAACCCCTAATTTTTCACTCACTTTATCAGCGGATAGCTTCTCTTCAATAAGTCCAACCAATATGGGGTCGATAATTGAATACTCAGCTGGGATCTCGTCGGTTAACTTGTGTCCGGGATAAAGCTGCGGACTACTTGGTTTTTTCACAATCCTTTCTGGTACGCCCAAGTATGATGCAAGCTCCCTAACCTGTGTCTTATATAGATGCATTATTGGGAAGAAGTCTGCGGCACCGTCACCATACTTGGTGAAGTAGCCTATCAGATACTCGCTTCTGTCACCTGTTCCAGCAACAAGATAATTGCAGCGGTTTGCGTAGAAATATAAGATAATCATTCGGATTCTAGCACGTATATTAGCCAGCGGAATTTTAACCTTTGGTTCTTCAGGGCTTATTCTCAGAGCCTTCATGAACGCGTTACATATGTTGTCTATGTTTATGAATTCCGTCATTATGCCGAGTTTGTCGGCTAATTCAAACGCGTCTTCTAAATCCTCTTTAGGAGTGAAATTTGTGGGCATAATCACTCCTAAAACCCTACCATTACCTAAGGCTTGAACACATAAGGTTGCTGTTAGACTACTATCTATGCCTCCGCTTAAGCCTACAACTACGCCGGAAGCCCCCGCCTTTTCAACCTCCCCTTTTATAAACTCAGTGATTTCATTAACTGTTTTTTTAAAGTCTATTTCGGGAACACTTATGCTTCTACTCGTATTTTCACCAGCCAGCCTATCAGCCATATTAGTCCCAAATTAAAAATTATTTTAAATATTTTTCTATGGGATTATCTAATTCATTGAGCATCCGGCTTCTCCCCTTAATCTTTCTTCAAGCGTGTTTTGTAGCTTTTAGGATTTCAATGAACTTTTCTATCTCATCCTCAGTATTATAGAAATGAGGTGAAACTCTGATTCCGCCTACCCTCTGGGAGACAACTACACCATTTTCAGCCAAGATCTTCATCACTCTCTCTGAATCTTTCACCTTAAAGTTTATTATTGCATGATATTCTCCGTCTTCAAGAGGCGTTTGGATCTCATAGCCTTCTTCCGTAAGCCTCTCAAGGAGATATTCACCTATTTTTCTTATTCTTTCCTCAATGTTCTCTATTCCGAATCTAAGGAGTAAACGCATTGATTCCTCAACCCCCACATGAGCTACATCATTTATGTGAACTACCTCGTACTTACCTATTCCTCTAGAATATCTTAGTTCAAAGAGGTCAAATCGCTCATGAAGGTTTCTTCTGACGAGCTCTGGGTTTAAGCTGTTCTCACCCAAAATGGGTGGATTGAACTCTTCTATGAGGTCTTCTCTTATGTAGAGGAAGCCGGCGCCCGGCGGACCTAAAAGCCACTTGTAGGAGCCGCAGGATAGAAAGTCAATTCCCTCCCTTTCCACATCTATCTTCATGTTTCCTACAGCTTGTATTGCGTCAACAACTAGAAATGCTTCTCTCTCATGGGCTAGCTCGGATAAGGCTTTTAAGTCATATTTGAAGCCGTTACACCAGCCTACTTGACCAACAGCTACAGCAACTGTCTTGTCATCAACTTTTTTCTCCAGCGCATCTAAATCGATTTTTCCATTAACGCTTCTTACGAAGCGGACTTCAACACCTCTTTCCCTGAGCTTTAGCCATACAATTACATTTGACATGTATTCAAGGGTGTTTGTCACCACATTGCTGCCGGATTTATAGGGTAGCATCTGGGCTACTAGGTTTAAACCGAAGGTTGTGTTTGGAATAAAGGCTATTTCATGTTTCCTTGCGCCTATCAGCTGAGAGAACAGCCTCTTAGAGTCCTCTACCTTTCTCCGCCAAAATCCTAGGTCAACATCCTGAGTTGATTGAGCCTTAATTTTATCGTTCAGAAACTTCTTCATAGCCTCCGCAGCGCAAATTGGCAAGGGACTGGTAGCTGCATGATTGAGGAAAATTTTATTTTTGGTTATTGGGAATTCCTTTCGAAAATCGCGGACACTCATACTCACGCTTGCGTTCCCCCTCCAAAATGTTAGAGCAGGCAGGTAATTATTGGTTAACAATAAAATATTTATTCCTCCTCTCTCCATTAAAATGAGACATCTTCCCGACTCTCTGCAATGAATGATTTACTGTAAGCCGGATGAAGAAACATGAAAAATCTTAGGAGGGTTTTCCCCAAAAAATTTAGGTTGCCATTTATATTGGTTGAAGTCGCTAGGAAGATTGTTCAAATCCTATTCTTTGCATTTTTCAGCTCAGCTCTATTGGGTTTACCCATGATCCCCGTACCATTGCCGATACTTTTTTCCTCAGGTTTACCCTTTAGAGTCATTGATGACGCGCTAACCCTCATCCAGAAAATGATTTATGACGCTGTCTTCCCATGGTTGCCTTTGGCTTTAATCCTAATCTTCGGGATTTTAACTGGACGATTCCTCTGCGGCTGGATTTGCCCCTTAGGCTTCATACAGGATATTCTAGCCCTTGGCAAAACGAAAAAGATAACTATTTCATCTAAAACCCATAGGAGTCTTATAAGTGTAAAGTACTTGATTCTCATGTTAACTCTGCTGGTGAGCAGCGCCGTATCTTTAGCCCAATTTAGCGAAGAAGGCCAAGTTTACAGAAGAATGTTAGGCGTGTTCGCTGAGGCCCCATTCACCGCTCTCAGCCCCTCAGACACATTATTTGCAGTTATTCCGAGACTATTTGCGAATCTCTTATTTTCCGTCTACTTTGACTTCAATTATTTTATATCATCACCGCTTCTAATAATTAGATTCATAACATTGATCGCGGTTCTAGTTTTAGCTGCGTATGTTCCGAGAGCATGGTGCAGATATCTTTGTCCTCAGGGAGCATTTTCAGCTTTGGTGAGCCGCTTCAGCCTTCTAGGGTTAAAGAGAGATATTATAAGGTGTGTTAGAGTCAAGTGCCATGTCTGCGAGGATGTATGCCCGATGAAAGTTCCAATTCTCAGTCTCCCAAGAGAGAAGTTCACTGATTCTGAGTGCATATACTGCCTAAGATGCGTTACGGCGTGCCCATCGAGGGCTATAAAACCGAAGTTTCCGTGAAAAACGCCTAGTTTTCCTTGAGAATTTTCTCAATTATAGCGTTTCCCACATCCTGCGTTGTTGAATTTCCACCTAAATCGTACGTTCTAACTTTCCCCTCACTTAGAACCTTCTCGACAGCTAGCTCTATGCGTTTAGCACCTTCATATTCACCTATGTATTCCAGTAACATTTTTCCGGCTAAAACCGTTGCGATGGGATTGACACGATTCTTTCCAGCATGTTTGGGAGCTGAACCGTGGACAGGCTCGAACATCCCGTAACTCTCACCCATGTTCGCTCCGGCTGCAAGCCCTATTCCACCCGTTATCTGGGCTGCTTCGTCTGATAGCACATCGCCGAAAAGGTTTGTTGTAACGATGACATCAAATCTTTCCGGTTCCTTAACAAGCCTCATTGCCATAGCATCTATATGTACCTCATCGACTCTAACAGATGGAAAATCCTTTGCAACGCGGAAGACAGCTTCCCTAAATATTCCATCGGTTATGCGAAGAATGTTCCTCTTATGCACGCAGGTTAAATGACACCTACGTTTCTCCGCAAGCTTAAAGGCGAATTTGGCGATTCTCTCCGAAGCTTCACGTGTAACAACTCTTAAAGCTACACCCTTACCCGATGAGACTTCATACTCTTTACCAGAATAGAGCCCCTCAGTATTCTCTCTGACAATCACCAAATCTATATTCGGCTTCAGGGACCATACACCCGGCAGAGACTTGCATGGTCTAACATTCGCATATAAATTAAACAGTTTTCTAATGGTTACAGCCGCGCTTGAAGGCGCATCCGGCGTCTCAGGTGTTGTCATAGGCCCCTTCAAGCATGCATGAGTCTCTCTAAGCATATCTAAGGTTTTCTGCGGGACATTTGTCCCATACTTCTCTATGCAATTGTATCCGGCTTCGCCGTAAACAAACGTCAATTTTAGACCCTCAACAACCTTTTGAACAGCATCTAAAACCTTAACGGCTACATCGATTACTTCCGGCCCTATTCCATCGCCCGGCAGAACAGCTATTTTATAGGTTCTCCGCAATTTAGCGATTCCCTCTGTAGCAGACGGATAATAAAGGTTTCTTAAAATTGAGGATAATAAAGGTTTCTTAATCTCCATCTCCATCATTAACTTGCTCCATGGATCTGTAGAATTCAGCTGTTAAGTGGAAGAATCTTAACTTTGCGAAATTAGATCTCTTAGAAGATGGGAGAAGATGATGAACATATTCGCTTGTTTACGGTAGCCTTCTTCAAGAGAGAGGCATATTCTCGAAGCTCCTTAAGCATCTCATCAACTTTGTTACATTCTCTTTCTATAATCCTCACAAAACCGCTTCCTACAATAGCCGCGTCCGCCCCATTCTTTATGACCGCTCTTACATGTTCCGGCTTTGAGATTCCGAAGCCGACAGCTAATGGAATTTTTCCACGTGTGGTTGGAAGCACTCTCTTAATCAGCTTTATCGTCATGTCTTGAAGTTTATCTCTAGCTCCGGTTACGCCGAAGATGGAGACTAGATAAAGAAAGCCGGATGTGTATTCCAGTATCTTTCTTAACCTTTCTATTGATGTTGAAGGCGCTGCCAAGAATATTGTGTCTACTCCATATACTTCGGCGATCTCCTTATACTCGCAGGCTTCCTCCACAGGAAGATCGGGAACAATCACTCCATTAACTCCGGAAGCTTGCGCATATTCGAAGAAGCTCTTTAACCCCATCTGAAAAATTGGATTATAGTAGGACAGTATTACAATGGGAACCCTGTTTTCCTTTCTGATCTCCTCAACTATTCTGAGCACTTTTTTAGGGGTTGTTCCAGCTTTTAATGCTCTTAGAGTGGCCGCTTGAATTGTTGGGCCGTCTGCGATTGGATCTGAGAATGGAATTCCAAGCTCGATTATGTCAGCCCCCGCATCGACTAATGCTTCAACTATGCGGGGAGTATGCTCTGGAGTTGGGTCGCCGGCTGTGACGTAAGCTATTAGAGCTCCTTCCTTCCGCATTCTTAATCTTAGAAATGTTTCCGCTATCATTCTCATATTTTCGCCCCCAGATATTTGGCAACCACTTCAACATCTTTATCGCCTCTCCCGGAGAGGGTGACCACTATTATTTTGCCTCTACCCAGGGTTTTAGCAAGGGGCATGGCGTATGCTAAGGCGTGAGATGGCTCTAATGCGGGAATGATTCCTTCCTTCCTAGATAATTCTAGGAAGGCGTTCACGGCCTCCTCATCCGTCACAGCTACGTATTGAGCCCGCCCAATACTCTGTAAGAAGGAATGCTCGGGTCCAACTCCCGGATAATCTAAGCCCGCTGAGATACTGTGGGTGGTCAGGATCTGCCCGTTCTCATCTTGGAGGATGTGGGTTAACATGCCGTGAAAGACCCCTTCAGATCCCCCGCATATTGAAGCGGCATGCCTACCTGAGCTAATGCCTTCCCCAGCGGCCTCAACGCCGTAAAGCTTTACCTCCTTAGAGTCTAGGAATGGATAGAATGTGCCGATAGCATTGCTTCCTCCGCCTACACAAGCAACGAGAGCGTCTGGGAGTCTTTTCTCTATTCGCAATATTTGTTCCCTAAGTTCGCATCCAATAACGCTTTGGAAGTCTCTAACGATCATCGGATAAGGGTGAGGCCCAACTACGGAGCCTATCAGGTAGTAGGTGTCTTGAACGTTTGCAACCCAGTCTCTCAGGGCTTCATTTATAGCATCCTTTAAGGTCTTCGATCCCGAATCCACCCTATGAACCTCGGCGCCAAGCAGCTTCATTCGGAATACGTTGAGCCTCTGTCGCTTCATATCCTCAGCACCCATATAGATTTCAGCCTTCAACCCTAAAGCTGCGCAGGCTATTGCTGTGGCAACCCCATGCTGCCCAGCACCGGTTTCAGCGATAACTCTTCTTTTCCCCATTCTCTTCGCAAGTAAGGCTTGCCCTAAAGTG
>CAZGXE010000019.1:0-14744 GCA_964529605.1 uncultured Candidatus Bathyarchaeia archaeon
TTACATCTTCCTCGGGGAAGGCGACCTAGAGAAAACAGCTGAAAAATCCGGAATTCCACATCAAATTCTTCATGAGATGCGTGAAGAATTCCTATATTGGTATCCAGTGGACCTCAGGGTTTCTGCCAAAGAGCTAGTTCCAAACCATCTCTCCTTCTTCATATTCCAGCATACCGCCCTCTTTCCCCGGGAGCTCTGGCCAAGAGCCATAGGCGTGAACGGCATGCTGAAGATTGAAGGGCGGAAGATGTCTAAGTCAAAAGGTAACTTCCTAACCCTAAGGGATGTCGTAGACCGCTTCGGCGCAGACGTTGTTCGATTAACGCTTGCCCTCGGAGCCGAGGACATGGATGATCCTGACTGGCGTGAAGAGAACGCTAGGAGCATAGATGCGAGATTAAAGTCGCTTTACACCTTCATAAATCAGGTGGCAAACCTCTCCGGTGAAGATGAGATTAAAAGCATCGATAAATGGTTGATCTCAGTTCTGCAGAACAGAATCCGAGCCGTAACAGAAGCCATAGAAAACCTCAAAACTAGAACCGCGGCTGAAATAGCCCTCTACGAAGTTTGGAATGACATCCGCTGGTACCTTAGGCGGAGGAAAACCCCTAACCCAAAAATCCTAAAGGAAGTTGCAAACGTCTGGGTTAGGCTACTGACCCCATTCGCCCCATTCTTATGTGAAGAGCTCTGGAGCACGCTTGGAAACGAGGGCTTCGCATCCCTAGCTGAATGGCCTAAACATGATGAATCGAAAATCGACTTAAAAGCCGAGGAAACCGAAAGCCTAATCAAGGGTCTAGTCAACGACACCCTAAACATCATAAGGGTTACAAAGGCAACGCCGAAGAAAATCTATTATTATGTTGCAGCGGAATGGAAATGGAGAGCCTACATGAAAATTCTGGAGCTAGCCGCCTCAGAGAAGATCAGTATGAGAGAAGCCATGAAAACGCTTATGAAAGACCCTGAACTGAGAAATATGGCGAAGCGTCTAGCCCCATTCGCCAGCCGGCTAATAGAAGAGTTCAATATGCTTCCGGAAGATAGAAAACGTAGGCTCCTAAAAATTAATGTGATAAACGAATTAGCCGAGATCAATGATGCAAAAGCATTTCTGGAAAAAGAATTCAATGCTAAAATAGTAGTCCATAAAGAAGATGACCCGGAGAAATATGATCCTAGGGGAAAGGCGCAGCAGGCTAAACCCTATAAGCCGGCAATTTACATAGAATTATCACCGAATTAACGCTTCTTTTTTTCCTTCTGAGAGTCGAATAAAAATCAGAGAGTTGATCGGCTGGAAATCCGACAGATTTATTTAGGTTATTGCTAGATTTTTGTGGTATGTCACAAACAGCAATCTTAGCGAAACTTAAAGAGGAACTTCAAAAGATTGAGGAGGCCCTAAAGCAGCTGGAGGCTGAAAAAAAGGAGGTTGACGAAGAGTATTCAACTGTTTTAGGCGAGGAGAACAGGATCGTTGAGGAAATGAGGCGGTGTAGAGACCAGTACAAATACACTCAGCTCGAGATGAGATTCAACGCGATCTCTAGGCGCAGAAGAGAAATTGAAGCCCGAAAATCTGAGATTGAGAGGAAAATTAGAGGCTACAGTGAAGAGAAAGCCAAGATCCAGATGAGGATAGAATACTTTAAGCCGAAGTCCACTTAAACCCTATTTCCCTGAATTTTATACAACAAATATCGCATAGGATGGAGTCATTCAGCCCCCAAGAATCAAGAACGCTGAATAAAGCCATAGAACAGCTGGTACAAGAATCCCAAGGGAGCTAAAAGAGAAATTTAAGTATGAAATAGCTGAGAAAGCAGTGAATACCAACGCTGAAGCAGCAATCCTTAAGATCGCCGCCCTCTTTCTTTCCCTCCTCCACTTCACTCTGCCCCCGCCAACCGACCTTTCAGTTGGAAGCCAACTGCTCTTCCCTCCAGCTAAAATCTCCTTCAATGGGATCAAACAGTTCACTAAATTATCATTCAATATCAGCATGGTTCCAAAGATGCTTCTCATCCCAACAATCTCTAAGCTCCTCTTTTTCCTAAGTAGAAATACTAAAGCGAAAAGTGATGCAACTATAATAATTAGTGCCGATGGGATGAAAGCGACTACAAGCGCACCATACGGAAATGTTAGAAGCATCAGAATCGAGTATAGAAAACCCAGAGTTGAACACCAGAACCCATCTAACAGTGGCCCAGGAATAAGTAAATACATTAGGGTAGTTAGAGAAAGGCATAGTAATCCCAGCGGATACACAAGCGGATAGGAGAGTAGAATAAGCGCCTCAACCTTTCCTAGGGCACCCAGTTCATTATGCTTAAGAACACTCTTGCCGTGCTTAATCAGATTCTGAATAGGCCCCTTAATATGCCTCTTAAATCTTCTGATAGCCGAGTAATAGCTCGGCGGGATCTCCTCTAGGCTTACCGCTTCCTCAACGAAGACTCCCCTCCAACCCTTAAGCTGAACCCTGTAGGCCATATCCATATCCTCGGTTATGGTGTCACTCATCCAGCCGCCAACATCTTCTATGGCTTTTCTCCGGAACACCCCGCCATGCCCTATGAAACTCATGATCATACCCTCTCGTGAAAGGGCTGACTGAGTGAACACTGAAAACCAGTCATTCACTAAAGCGAACGCCCTCATTAACCACGATGATTCAACGTTCAAGTATCCAATTTTTCCTTGAACGAAGCCTAACCTACTATCCGCGAGGAATAGCGGTATAGTCTTCTTTAGGAAGTCGGCCTCTGGAACCGAATCAGCATCAAGTATTAAGAAGAATTCTCCCCTAGAATGTTTCAACGCTTCATTCAACGCCCCAGCCTTATAACCGCTCCTCTCAGATCGATGTATAACTTTTATGCGAGGATAATATTTTCTCTCATAATCCCTAAGAATATCAATTGTTTCATCGTTTGAATCATCAACGATAACTATCTCGAGCTTGCCAGCTGGGTAATCAAGCTTAAGGCAGCTCTCAAGAAGCCTCGAAATAACATTCTTCTCATTATAGGTTGCCACCTGAACGGTTACGAAAGGCCATTCTCCGATGTGAGAGGGCCTCTCCACGCTGATTTCACGCTTAAGCCGAACTCTAAAATAGAAGAGCAAAAAATTATTTAAGCCTAAGATTGAGAGGATTGAAAGCGTTAAGGCCAAAAACATGCGTATTAACGTCTGCAGTGATGTAAGCTGCCACATGCACCGTCATCTTCTTCAGATTTTCACCTCACCCCTCAGACTCAACAGGTCGAATGCAGCCATTATCCGCCAAGCTAATCAATACACCCCTCTCATCGAAACCGCACATCCGACAGCTCACAACCTGCGCGATTCTAAGCCGCCTAGAACCCCTAACCTCAACTTCTAAGCCGGAAGCCCTCAGCTGCACGGGAGCGACGGATATTATTCCATCCATGAGATATGCAGGATATAATTCCTTCCTCACTGATGCCTGCCCCGCTTCCTCTCCTCTAATACCTGTATGCATGATGAAGAATCCAGTCACACCGTAAGCCTTATGAATCCTAACAGATTCCCTCAAGATTCTACCAGCCTCCTTAGGTTCAACTGAGAGTTCAAAACTGTTTATTGGATCAAATACTGCAAGTTTAATTTTTTCAGCGGCAATTATTCCCTTATAATTCTCAATAAAATTCCCGTCAATCTTAGGGGGGTTAAGCACATGAAGGTTTGCAGTTATATCCTTCCAATCTAGACCGAGAGCCTCAGCTCTAAGCCTCATGCGAGAATGGAGGTCAAACATTAAGCTATCAGCTTTCCAAACGTCATCTAAAACCAAATAGAGAACTTTATGTCCTGAAGAAGCTGCTCTAAGCAAAATCTCGCCGACAAGTAGACTTTTACCGGAGCCGAGTGGCCCAGCTATCATAAACTGTCCGGATGCGGGAACCCCATCTAAGGGTTCACCATTAAACTTGAAGAAGAGGGTGTCCAGAAAAGTTCCGGTCTTGAAGCCTCTAAGGGTTTCCGCAGTCTCATAGGATTCCTCCGGCTTTAGAAAAAGAGTCTCTTCCCTTTCTATTTCGCCCTCAGCTAACGCCGCCGGTTTTTCAGCCGGGCTTTTCTGAATTATTGCCGCCTTCTTCACAGCCTCTGCTAGGGTTTTCATAGATTCCTCAACATTCGGCGTTGGCTTCTCAGCTGCAGAGGGAGCCTCTTTCGGGATGCTAGTTTCCCAATCCATCAGAGCCCATCCGCCTCCTCTCCTTTCAACAAGATTCTTTGACTTAAGCGAGTACAAGATTGCGTAGGCTGAGTTTGGACCATACTTCGGAATCTTCAAGGCTGATGAAATCTCCTCTAGGGTTGCCTCCCCACCCCGTTTAAGCAGAAACTTGATCACATCCTCCTCCTTAACCATTGTCCTTCACAAGCACTCCAACATTTCTTATTGTCAAGGCTGCCCTTTATTTTTTACCGCCTAATCATACCTCTTATAAGCTTAGATTTCTCCCCCCTCTAAACCGAAAAGTTTCGTCTGATACTGTTTTCCTCCACGCTTCAACAGTCTCTCCACAGTCTTCCAGGATTTCCGAACAAAATCCGGATAAGCATCATGCGTTTCAATCCATTTCCTCAAGAAGAGCATTGTTTTCGGATCTGTCGCATAGCCGGACCCTAAGTCGCCGTATTTTCGCTTCAGTTTCTCAATCTCTCTGTCCCGCTCAACCTTCGCTATTATCGATGCCGCTGAGACAACAGGGTAGGTTCTATCAGCTTTATGCTCCGAAACTATCTCAACCTTAAACGGTATTTCCTCGGCAATATGCCGCCTAAATCTTTCCGGCGAAACATCTGAAGCATCCACATAAGCTATGTCCGGCTTAAGATCCCTTATAATTGATGCCATAACACGTGCTTCAAGCCTGTTTAGACGATTCAGCCTTCTACCGGTCTCAACAACGTGATCTATTTCGGATGGAGGAACCTTAACAACCCTATAGTCCCTAGCAACCCTCAGTATTTCGCCGACTAAACGCTTCCTCCTCCTCGGAGATAGGGTCTTAGAGTCTCTGACGCCTAGGCGAATAAGACTTGACAATCCATCTTCGTCAACTAGGATTCCAGCTATAACCAGTGGACCTATGACTGGACCCCGCCCGGCGTCGTCAACTCCACAGATGAGCATCAATCATCCACCCATTATTCAAACAGCCTTTTTAAAATTTCCTCAACGATAGCCTTTGGAAGCCTTTCTCTATTCCCATATGTAACTTCAATTATTTTCACATTCTCCCTACGCCTTATAGCCTCAGTAAAAGATGTTCTAGCCCTATAATGTATCGTTCCTAAAACCGTTTTATTACCACTTAAGGCTTCTAGAACAGCCCGCTTAAAGGCTTCTGAATATAACTCCATGGGTCCAACCTCATCTATAACTATTAGGTCAGCGGCCTTACAAGCATTTAAAATCGCCCTAGCACCCAAATTCTCCAAGTCTTCTAGGCAGACTCTATACTTGCCTACTCTAGGCCCCTTCTTCCGGTTTACATGCGCTAATATACCCTCGCGGCCAGAGTTCAAGTCCACTATTTTGAAGCCAACTCTAATGCCTCTCTCACGGATCTCCTGGCTTATCATCCCGCCGACTTTAACGCCTCTCCGCTTCAGTTCCTCTATAACTCTCAGCACAACAGTCGTCTTACCTACCCTAGGCGGTCCAGTTAAGAATATGTTATGTTTGCTTTCGATCAGCCGCTCCAAAATCGGTCACATGCCTAGAGCCGCATTATCTAAGCTAGAACTGCTTTAGCACATCCTCTTTAGCTAGTATGCGGTTGCAATAATGGCATCTAAGCCTCAGAGGCTCCTCGCTCTCAACGTAAAAAATAGGCCTAACAGGCTCGCTCTCACTATTCGATATGCATGAGGGATTCGTGCATTTGATGATTCCCTGAATTATGGATGGGAGCTTAACCCTCTGCTTCTCAACAACCCTATAATTTCTTATTATATTTATTGTGGCATGGGGAGCTATAAGCGCAATCTTATCCACCTCTTCAGGGTTCAGTTCACGTCCCTCAATCTTCACTATATCTTTAACCTCCAGCCTCCGACTCGGCACGTTCATGGCGATTGTTACAACTCCGCCGCCGCCTCCATCAATCCCCAAAATCCTTATCACATTAAGGGCGTGACCCTTAGTTATGTGATCGATAACTGTGCCATTCTTAATCTTCGAAACTCTAAGGGTTCTCTTAGACATCCTAAACACCAACCAAAACAAATATTTAAAGATGATAAAAAGATTTCCCATCGAAGGAAACTCGTGACCCGGCGGGTTCTCCATTAAGCGCCTAGACGCTTTTTTAGGTTAAAGAGTGAGTCTCAAGAGATTTCATGGAGTGAACAAACATTCTGATAGTGAGAAACAAATAACTGTTGTCGGCTTTTTCTATTTGACTCCCAGAATCTCCCTTGCCTTATCAATGTACTGGCGCTTTTTACGCTGATGCTCTTTAACGAACTCTGTGACTATCTTTGTTAAGCGGGCTTTATCCTCACCGCAGAGTATGTTGCCGCATCTACAATCATTATAGAGTCTAACAACATCCTCGTCCCTATCAAAAAAATGGAACAGATATAAATCATAGATCGGACATATTTCGGGGTTTCCGCCTAGCTTACGCTGCTCCTCAGCCGTCGGCTGCCCACCAGTGAAAGCGTAAAAGATTTTTTTAGCTATAACCTCCGGTTCCTCATCAAGCGTAAAATAGCTCATAGGGTTACGCTTACTCATTTTGTACCCTCCATCCAAAGCCTTAATAAGTTTATGATAGGTTGAGGCTGGTGGAATAAACCCGTACTTATTGTGGAATCGCGCAGCCAAGTCCCTAGTGAATCGGATATGCGGGTCCTGGTCAACACCGACTGGAACAACTGTTGGTTTCGGACCGCCGAAATCTTCAAGCTGAGGCAGAAGTATGTCGCCGGCCTGTATGAGAGCGGACAAATATAGGCCTATATGTCTCTCCCCATAAATGGCTTTCATAGTTGCTAATGTTGCCCCTCTACTGAACCTTATCGCTAGATCTTTAACTCTTTCTTCCCTTGATTGGCGGTAAATATACCCTTTTTTAGGGTCGAAGCCTAAAGCCAAAAGATCGGCGACATTATTTACGGCGATTTTCTCACTCTCCTCGAAGGGTATGCCATTATCCTCATACGCCTCTATGTCCGCGATGCAGTAGAAGGCTGTGGCACCCTCCTGCTGAAAATATATGATCTCTCGAACAGTCATCAACGTTCCGAGATGAAACTCGCCTGTAGGCTTTATGCCGCTCATAACAGCGAACTCTTCACCCTTCTTCATAGCCTCGAGTATGCGCTCAAAATCCCTATGCCCAAATATTACGCCTCTACGCATGGCCGCGGACGGATTAGGTATCTGAGAAAGTAGAGGCTTAAAGGACTGTATGCCGAACTCCCTGAAGAGTTTCTCATAATCCTCGACAAGTGTTGTTCCAAACGGATCTAGGGAAAGCTTCTTGCTGGCCCCAACATCAGACATACGCATTGATCCTCCCATAAATTAATAAACAAACTGAAAACCTAGGCGATAGCTTAAGCGTCCCTAAGGGAGACAATATGCCGCCCAAATCTAATGCCATTCCAAGGCATGCACCACGCCAATTAAATGAAAGAAAAAACTAACGAAATATTTAAAGCTAACCATAAAAAACTCTCTGGTGGATGAAACTAATGAGACCTCTCAGGGTTTCCCCCTTAAAATTTAAATACTGTTTTATGAGTGAATGTGTAGATGAAGCTAAAATCATCAATCCCATATCCCGATGGAAGACTGAGCCCTTATAGTGGGGATGGCTCTCTCTTTCACTTTTCAGATTTAACTTTCTCTCTGGTCTTTTCCCTCTCTCTTTCTTGTTTAAGCTGCCTTTTAACGAGAGTTCTTATCTTACCCTTAAATTTTTCATCGCTTTCAAGATGCAAAAATTCAGAGGTCATGTCCTCGTAGCCTTCAGGTATTTCTATTTTGAAGTGGATGGAGGGTTTGCCGAGAACCTTCTCAAATTCCTCCTTTGTCTTCTCGTATTCTTTCTCCCTCTTCTCCCTTAATTTAATCATCTCCTCCATTTTCTCTAACACTTTCCTTATTTTCTTCTTCCTCGACATCATATCACCGAGCTGAATCTTATAACAAGATATATGCTTGCAAATGCAAGTTGAATGAAAGTCGTTATTGCCCCTATCTTAGTGAACTCACTAAAGTTTAATGAAATGCCTTCACGCTTCAAGGCGCCTATGGCCATAACACATGCGGTACTGCTGAAGGGCATGGTTGCCCCACCGAGATTTGTCCCCAAAACAAGAGCTGACCACACGCTGTTAGAGTGCGCTCCAACAGCGCCTTTTATGATAGGGGCGAAGGTAAGCGCGATCGCTATGTTACTCACTATGGCGCTGGCTAGGCCGCTAAACCATAAAGTCAGCATGGTTACGGCTAGCTGATTGTTCCCGGCGGCGCTTATAATAAGCTTGGAAATCTCCGAGAGAAAACCTGTTTTTTCCAAACCGTTCACAATAAAGAGGAATCCGGCTACAAAGAATATTGTTTCCCAATCCATCTCTCTGAAGATTTCAGCAGGATCTAACCCTGTTAAAATTAATGCTATTATTGCGCATCCAAGAGCGATGGCTTCAGGGCCAACATCCAGCCGCTCTAGGATGAGAAACAGCGCTATCATCAAGCATAATATGAGCGCTGATCTAATAAAAATTCTTCTGTTCTTAACAGATTTCCAGGGGTCATACTTTGGGAGTTCCTTTTTAACCCCTAGCCTTGGTTTAAAAAACCAGTAGAGGAAGATTATCATTATTATCCAGAGGGCGATCTCGCATGGAGTAAGATAAGCTATGAACTCTGTAAAGCTCATGCCGGACTCAATACCGATAACCATGTTACTTACTGAGCCAATAAGGGTGCTTGTTCCGCCTAAGTTAATCATTATCACCGATGACAGAAAATATGGCACCGGATCATAACCGAGGAGATTTGAAATAGTGATAACAGCTGCGGCTATCAATAACATAGCTGTTGAATCGCTTAAAAACAGAGATGCGGCGGCTGAAGCGAGACATAAAGCCACAAAGAGTCTAGCCGGATTTCCTCCGGCAAGTTTAATGGCATAAAGCGCTCCAAAGTTAAATACATCGCTTCTCCTCGCGACTTCAACCACAATCATGGTTCCAATGATTAAGCCGATTACACGCATATCAATGAAACCTAATGCCTCTTCATAGCTGAAAACTCCATATTGAATTCCAAACCAAGCGGTTAAGAGCGCACCGATTAGGGCGCTCATTGAAAGCGGAATGGCTTCAGTTGCCGCTAATAATATTGTCAGCAAATATGCAAGGAACAGTACTACCGCTGCTTCCGTCATGTATTCTGCTTTCCACCCTCCTCTTCCTTTGCAATTCTAGATATTTTCTCCGCCAATATCTCAGCTTTCTCCTCAATCAGCTCATAGACTATTCTCCCAATGTCATAAATCAAGATTATTATTAAAGCCAGCGCAATATAAGTTACAGCTGTTGAAAGCATACCGCCTCCATTCTCTATTCTACCCAGAAAGGGTGAGGCGGCAGCAACCACAAGCACTACAACTATTATGTAAATAAGATCTCTCAACGCCCTTTTAGGAGAACGTTTCCCTCTTATCCCAAGCCTCCCAACAACAGCATCCGTCAGAATATCCCCCAAAATCATCGCGTCTGAGATTATTTTCACTAGGAACATAACTATTATGAGAAATGTTATGATCCAAAAAACTTGATCCAGCGGATAATTCACTCCCGGAATCTGAATTCCCTCTAATGTTGGAGGAACAAACACATTTAAAATCCAAAATATGAAAACCATCATTAAATTCACAACCAACCTTGGAGCTCTCAGCCTTATTTCCTCTTTTTTACTCTTCATTTTCTATCCCAAGTAGATACCATATTTACAAGATTCTAGCGTAAATCAGATTATTCTATTAAACCCAAATTATTTTATTAAATATTTCCTCCTTGCAGATGTCTCCATTACAAGTGTAGTCAAGTAACCTTCCTTATTCAGCAGCTTCTCCCAAACAGCTTCTGGAAGAATGAAAACCCGGAGCTCTCACCTTACTATTAGCCTAGCCTCTTGTTTTCTGTACGTTTCCAAGAGAAAAAATGTTTGAGATGCTTCTTGAGACTTTGGGCTTAGTATTCTCCTAAGGACCCGTCGATCCTCGCCTTTTTGAACCCCAACTTGAAGGTAATCGCTCCTAAAGGTATTGTTATTAGTGCTGATATGAGAAGTATTGTCGCATCATAGGATATTACGGGATGAAATAATGTGTAGCCTTTTAAGAGGGCTAGACGGGCAGACCTCATAGCGTAGGTTACAGGAATCATATAAGCTATTTGTTGAAGTATTGGAGGAAGAGCTTCAACGGGATAAAGCATCCCTGAAAGAAGCCCTATTAAATATCCGAATAACCAAGCGATTGGATCCCCTTGCTTAGTTACTAAAACAATGCCGGCTGAAATCATACCTATCCCGGACATACTCAAGATCAGAAGCGCCAGGATCACCATGCACGAAGCATAGTTCGCGTTGCTCAAATTTACTCCGAAAACGTATACTGTTATGGCGAGACCTAAAACGGCGCCTATAGAGGTTAGCATCGTGTTCCAAATAGATTCGCAAACTAAAATAGTGAATAACTTTGTAGGTGACAGAAGTAGAAATTCCAGTGTTCCCTCAACTTGCTCCCGGCTGATAGCCTTATTAAAGCTTGTTAACCCAAGGTTCACGAAGTCTTGGAAAACTGTGCCTAACATTATGAATGCTATTGGATTACCTCCATAAATGAGAAGCGCCTCTTTCACAACACCTGTCTTCAAGTAAAAATCACAGAAGAAATAGAAGGTGGCTATGCCTAAGATTATGTTCACCATGGTTAAGGCAAGTAAAACCCTATAGCTTAGAAGAGTTACGAATCCTCTCATTATGAAAGCGAGAACATTATTGAGAAAGAACCATATCTCTCGACGTAACCTAATCTTTACTCCCTCCCAGCTTCTCATGCTTAGTGATTTTTAAGAAAACATCCTCAAGGGTGGGTTCCCTCACTTGCATAGACCTAATCTTTGTATGCCCAGACAGTTCCTTAATTATTTCCCCAAAGTCAGTTTCCGATGTATTGCTGTTCACTATCACTCTTGTAACCCCACTCTCTAGATCCTTTTTCACTTCGGTCACCCTCCCATATGACTGGAATATCCCATAAAGACTCGGATCCCACTCCGATATTTCTAAAACAAGAATCCTCGAATAACTAATCTCCCTTTTCAATTCCGAAGGGGTTCCAGATTTCAAAATTTTCCCAGAATCCATTATTGCAATCTCATCGCATAAGTATTCAGCTTCGATTAGATTATGCGTTGTTATGAGTATAGTCTTCCTTTTTTTCTCCTTCAAACCGTAAAGCATAAAGTCTCTAAGTTTTCTCGCTGATACAGGGTCAAGTCCGCTTGTAGGCTCGTCAGCCAGCAGAATTGGGGGGTCATTAAGCAAGCCTCTGGCTATAGCCAATCGACTCTTCATCCCTGTGCTGTACTCTTTAACCTTCTTTTCAGCATGCTCAGTTAAACCAACGAAATCTATCAGTTCTTCAATTTTCTTTTTGGCTTGAGATTTAGGAATTCCATAAAGGCTAGCGAAAAAAGCTAGATTTTGTCTTCCAGAAAGCCTATAATAGAAACCTCTTTCCCCACCCTTAATGTAGCCGATGCTCTTTCTAACTTCAGCATCCTCCTTTATTATGTCATAACCGTTAACAAGAGCCGTTCCCTCAGTAGGAATGACCAAGGTTGCTAACATTTTAATGAGCGTACTTTTTCCAGCCCCATTTGTGCCCAACAAACCATAGATCCGCCCCTTCCCAACCTTTATGTTAACCTGGTCAACAGCAACTATTCTTTTTCTCCCCTTTTTGAAGACTTTAGTCAAGTTACAAGTTTCTATTGCAAACCTCACAGTGAACCCTTCTTCCCGAGGAGGAGTTTCCGGAAATTTAATGAAGTTTTCTTCAAGAAACTTCTCTAACCATCTTTTCATCCTGTTATAAGGCTTTTAACCCCATCTTCAAGTGATATTTTAGCTTTGAATCCCAGAACCCTCTCGGCCTTCGTTGGATCTGCCAATGTACGATAAACATAGTTTTTGATCGGGTTAGGTCTGTAAATCGGCTTTACGCTCTTGTCCAACAATCTATTGATTAAATCCACCACTTCGTTAAAGCTATAAGCCACGCCAGTTCCAACATTAAATATTTCGTAATCGAATTCTTTTTCAGCTGAAAGCATGAATGCTTCAACGACATCTTTAACATGGATGAAGTCACGTGTTTGGGTTCCATCACCGAATATTATGGGCGGCTCACCCCTCTGTATTAACCATAGGAACTGTGAAACTATGTTTGCGTATTCGCCTTTATGTTGCTCTTTAGGTCCATAAACACTGAACAATCTTAAACCAACTGATTTAACGCCGTAAAGCCGATTATATAGTTTCGCCAACCGTTCAATCGCGTATCTACATTCAGTATAATAGTCAGTCACGTAAATCGGCATATCCTCTTTATACGGAACTGGATTACCATTATATAAGCTGCTGGTGCTAGCATACACAACTTTACATTTATTTTGCTTAGCGTACTCAAAAATTGTGAGAGTGTCATTTATAGCCTTACCGACAAGGTATGGATTTCTCTTATACATTGGAGACGAGGACGGTATGCCCAAATGAAAAATTTCATCGGTCCTCTCTACTAGTGTGGGAATTTTCTCGTAGGGTTCATTAAAGAACTTCACATTTAATCCCTCAATATTCTTTAAGCTGCCTGTACTCAAATCATCAAAGACTGTTACCTTATGTCCCTCTTCAATAAGTCTCTCGACAAGGTTGCTTCCAATAAAACCGCATCCACCGGTCACCAAAACATTCAAGAGGAAACCCCCTAGGCTTGGAAGATTTATCTCGTAGGGGGATATAAATATAGCGAATCTTCAGGCAATAAGGCAGCTTTCGGTTATGTGCGGAAATTTATGAACTTAAGGATATCAAAGAAGTAGGGGAGGGTGCCCGGCGGAACTGTAACCTCATCTAAGGGGTAGACTGTTAGTTATTGTTGGCTTGGTTGAACAGAATCCGGAGCCCTCTAATTAACCGCCCTTTTTAAAAGAATCCCTCTGAGCAAAACCTTTATTTTTTCAATTATGGTTAAGTTCGATCAAATTAGATTAGAGAATAATGTTGGAACGGTGGTCCGCTTGAAATTTCACTCCTCAGAATTTTCCGTCCGAAGCGAGAAAAGAATGGAGATTATAGATGTAACAAGCAGAGTAGGCGAAATAGTTGAGCTTAGCGGAATAAGAAATGGGTTAGTTAACATATGGGTTCCACATTCAACAGCCGCTGTTTCTGTCAACGAGCATGACCTAGACCTTTGGGAAGACATACTGGCCACAATGAATAAGCTGGTGCCGATCAAAGATGACTACCGACATAACGCGAAATACGGTTGGATGCCCAGTGAGCAGAATGCCCACGCGCACATACTAAGCTGCTTAATCAAACCCGGCGTTACAGTACCCATAGAGAACGGAAGAATGAGGCTCGGCGCATGGCAATCGATTCTATTTATTGAGATGGACGGTCCGCGAACTCGTAGTGTTCAAATATACGTAATGGGTGAATAAGCCGAAGGAAGGGCAAACAATTAAGAGCCGGATCCGCTTGCTTTCACCCTTCTCTTCTCAAGAACCTTTATGAATCGCTTAACATCACCGTAGCTCTTCTCATATATGTGGGCGCTATTCGAAAAGTCTAGGTAGGCGCCTACATCAACACCGAGCTTTTCAGCAATAGCCTTCTGGAGCTCCGTCATAGCCAGCATATTCATGTGCATTGCCCTGAATATGTCCCTACTCCTCCAACATGTATGCATAACCAGCTTTCCATCTCTAATTGTACACCAAATCCTCTGGAGACATGGCGGGGAGTCAACCCACATATCCCTTTCCGGAATCCAAGTTATTGCCTGAGCTCTTCTAGAGAAATCAACCTCACTAAGTTTCTTAACTATGTAGTCTACCTGATTTATTCCCGGCGGATAATCAAATAGCCTCTCATGATAAGTGTAGTGAATTTTCCCTTCTTTAACAGCCTGATCAAGGGTTCCCTCCAAAACTTCCTTAACATATTTCCGTAAGGTTCCTTTTATGGCAACATGTATGTCGCCTCTGTGGATCCGCGGTTCACCGAAGGGTTCCTCAACAACCAGAAGTAAACCCAAAACCTCCTTAGCCGCCTCACCATACTCGGTTTGAACCTCATCCCCCTCGCTCCAGCATTCTAGAACAGCCTTCTCCCAAGCCTCAGCGATTGTACGCGCCCTAATTAAAACGCCAAAGGCCCTTCCGCCCCAACCCATTTCTTCACCACCCGGAGTAACTGCTAAAGAAATTGATGATGAAATATAAATTATCTCCGATGAAAAAGTTATTGGCGTAAGTATGCTAAAAACAATGAATTGGCGATTATTGATGAAAGCCCCCATAGAGAGTGGAGAGCCCTGCATAAAATATGGTTGCACATTATGTTGCCGCGAAACAGGGATGTTCTTAACACC
>CAZGXE010000020.1:0-14356 GCA_964529605.1 uncultured Candidatus Bathyarchaeia archaeon
AGCTTATCTATTTTCCTCTCTGAAGCTATCCGACTTATCTCATGAGCTATTACGCCTGTAACCTTAGTGAAATCCTTCGGTGATGATAGAAGCCACGTTAAATCAATATAGTATGGACTTATAACCCCTGATTTCAGAGTGAACCTTCCAAACTTTAGCGCTCCAGATCTAATCAGCCCTTTAGCGATTACAGCCACCTTATCTTTTTCGCCGACTCTCATGATTTCACCGCCAAACTAATAGTCGTTGATTACTTCATAGTTTAATCTTTCTCCCCTCCCATTTATCACGATTATATCTGCATCAGACCTGTAGGGATAGGCTACAATCATCATTATTTTACCGTAAAAATTATTTAGGTCAGCTATTGAGGGTGAAAGACCCCCTGAAGGATGGGAGTGAGCTGTTCCTATAATTGAGAAGTCTATTGGAAGCATATAGAGCGGAAACGTTGAGAAGCCTTTCCCTCGAACGTTTAATGGAGGAATCTCAACCTCTTCAATTTTAATTAGTTCTTTCTTTGCTTTCCCCCTGAGGAGGAGTATTCCCTCCTTTGGATGGCATGCCTTAGCGTAACTTAAGACGCTGTCTATAACCGATCTATTTATGAGAATTCTATCCATTATTAAGCCGCCAGGTTTGAGAGGTCTACTTTCGCTTTCCTCCTAAATTGGCTCACATATATTTTACGGAGAGTCTCTATTGTGTCCGCCTCCTCAGGATTTTTGTCATCACGTATTCTTGTTATGCGAGCAAATCGTAGAGCCATACCGGATTCATATTTTAGGCTCCTCTGGATTTCATTATAGGCGACTTCGACAACTATTTTCGGCGGAACTATGACCATGTTTCCCTCCTCTTTAAGAGCTATCTTCTTGAGACGCCTTGTCATTTCGGCTATTTCCCTATCGGTTAAACCCTTAAATGTTTTACCGACAACAGTGAAGCCGTCGCCTTTCTTTGCAGCTAGATAGTAGTCTGACAGCCAATTATGTCTCCTGCCGTAACCGTATTCTGCGGCGACTATGACTAGATCAAGCGGCGGTAAAACCTCTTTTACTTTAAACCAGTGTTTCCCCCGCACGCCAGGTGTGTACGGGCTGTCAAGTCTTTTAGCCATCAGGCCTTCATGCCCCTCGTTAACCGCCATTTTCAAGAAGGATTCAGCCTCTTTTAGATCTTCTGTGATAAGCTGCTTTGTTAGGGAGATTTTTCCAGCTGACAGCTTAAGTCGGCTCCTCCTCTCAATGTAGGGGTTTTTAATAAGGTTTTCCCCATCGATGTAGAGAATGTCGAAAAGATATAATTTAACGGGGATGCTCTTAGCAATCTTATCTATTTCGTAAACTCTCTTGAATCGGCGCATTAGATGCTGGAACGGCATCGGCCTACCCTCTTCGCTGACGGCTATAACTTCACCCTCCAGTATCGCCTCTTTCGCCTTAACTTCCTTACGAACTAACCTAACGATTTCAGGGAGGCTTTTGGTTACATCCGTGAGCCTTCGACTGAAAATCCTCACCTCACCGTTGGACTTGTGAATCTGTATCCTAGCGCCATCAAGCTTATATTCTAACGCGGTTTTTCCTCCATGCTCCTTAAAGGCTTCCTCCAGATTCTCAGCCATCTGAGCCAGCATCGGTTTAACCGGCCTGAAAATCTTGAAGCCTAAATTTAGGATTCTTTCTTTACCATATTTCTGGCATAGGTAGGCTACTTCACTTATGTCGCCAGTTAGCATTGACGCTGTCTGAACATCTTTTAATGGGATTGAGAATGCTCTTGAAACGGCGGCTTCCATTAAGCCCTCTTGGAATCCTGTTCGCATTTCACTGATCATTATTTTAACGAGGTATTTGGCCTCTAATGGTGTGGAGCGGTCAAGTAATGCTTCAATGAGCCTTTCTTTTTTCTCCCTTGACCCCTGACCCTTTAAGTCTGCGATATGCTCAAATATTCTTTTAACCTCAAGGATAGTGAGTGATTTCTCAAAAAGTGTAGACTGCTTATGGGGAGCTCTTCTTTCAAATGTTATTTGGGTGGCGGCTCCTATATCACCCGTGCTTCTAAATGCTGAGTGAAAGATTGCCCATCCGGCGCCCGATAAGCTTCTAATTATGTCTCTTAAGGTAGCCCAGCTCACATCTAGGGTTCTCTCATCATATTTTGGGAAGGGTCTTCCCAGCATCATCGATATGGCTGGTTTAATCTCCTCCTCGCTTAACTTCTTCAAGAACTCTGCAACCACTTCAATCATTAGGTTTCGCTTGGTTGTCCTCTCAAGTTTCTCGCAAAGATCAGCAAGCATCCTAAATTCCAAACAGATCCTCCCGTAGGTTAAATGTCTTTCACTCTTCCGGCGAGAGGATGCTGAGAAGTCTTCGACTAAAGGCCTTTAGGACCAAACCTTTTTGATTTCTTCCTGCAGCTGCTTCTTCCGGTTTTCATACTCCTCTATGGGGATTTCACCTATTTTATATCTGGCTTGGAGGGTCTCAAGCTGCTCCTTTAAAATCTTTTCTTTCTCTTTCCGGTCTCTGATGAGAGAATCTAGGAAAGTTACGGTTTCCTCAACATCTTTTTTGACGTTATCTAACACGCTACTTGAGATCTTCTCTTTCTCAACCATATTCTTTATGGAATCATATGCTACCCGTAACTGCGCTTCCATATTCCTAATTTCGCTTGGGGATTTATCGCTCAGCAGCCTCTCTAAGCGTTTAAGATTGGCTCTGACGCTTTTAGCCATGTTCTCCAGCTCTCTCTGCTCAATCTTTAGCTTCTCAGACCTCTGAGAAAAATCGTTTTGATCAATTTCTCCAACCCTATAGCGTACATTAAGCTCCTCAATTTTTAGGGCTGTATTCTTTAGGCGCTTATTAATCTCATCCAGTCTTCTTCTTAGATCCTCAAGTCTGCGAACACGAGCGTTGAGGAGCTTACTTAGCTTACCGCTATATTCGTTATAGAGCTTCAGGAAAACGCTCTCGGAGACTTCGCCTGACTGGAACAGTCTAAATAGGGCGATCTTCCTAGAGTAAAGCGTTGATATATCGGACATTAAGTTCGTTATTTCACTCTCAAGTCTGGTTGGAGCTGGAGCTGCTGGAGGCTGCTGAACGGCCTTGGTGGGTGGGGGAACTAATGGTGGAACTGGGGGCGGAGCCTCCATCGGCTTAGGTCTCTCAAAACGTGGAGGCTGGGCTGCTGTTGGCAGCTGGGCTCCGCAGTAAATGCAATATTTCATAGCAGGAACTGTTCTGCCGCAGTTTGGGCATCGAATACGTTTTTCATCTAAATTTGACAACGTGATACGATCTCCCATATAGCTTTAACCAGTAGGTCAAATATAATTCTACGATCAATCTTATAAAAATTAATCAACATGAACTTGTATATTACATAGCTGCTATGAGCGGGGAAGATTACATACCTCTTAGAAGGGCCCTGAAAGATTATTTGAAGGAGCATGGAATAACCTTAAAGGATCTGCTCAGCGTGATGGATGAGAATAAGGAGGGCATAATGGATAGTTTAAGTAAGAGGGTGCATTTAACGTGGAGGCAACGTGAGGCTCTTGAACGTGGACTCTCAAGCAGGGATTTAAATCTTCTATTGTTCGTTATCCAGGCCTTCTACATTCTTAATCCATCTGGGCTTTATAAGGGCCTAATAATTGAGCCAATGAGAGAAGAGGTTATGTTTGGCGATAAGGTTACATTTGGAGGCTGCAAAATGATATTGAAAGCTCTAAGAATTTCAGTGGATGATATAAATACTTAATAATGAATTTCCACTATATCCCCATCCATTAATATATGGCTTGAA
The DNA here is from genome assembly GCA_964529605.1 of uncultured Candidatus Bathyarchaeia archaeon. Taxonomy (GTDB): domain Archaea; phylum Thermoproteota; class Bathyarchaeia; order Bathyarchaeales; family DTEX01; genus DTEX01. Next base: position 3,829 of record CAZGXE010000020.1, read on the forward strand.
CCTACTTTTTCACCCGGATATTTTGCGCTTGGACCCCAGATGCGGGCGTACTTAAAACTTCTGTACATTTCGCTGTGTAATCTCTTAGCTATTTCAATTACACTTGTTCCCTTTTTAACTACAAGCGGCTTCCCTGAAGGCTTCTTGGATAGGGGTTCTTTAGTGTAAACCCTTATTACCTCAAGCATCTGGAATATGCTCCTCCCGAGATCCCTTAGGCCTCTATTTTTTAGGCATGAAGCCACTAGAAGCGTTAGGCTTCGCCCCTCTAACGCTTCCTTCAGCATCCTAGTATTTGCTTCAGTGTTTGGCGAATCAGCTTTATTGGCAATGATTATTGTTGGCTTATAAATGTTATTTGAGAAGAGTGAGTCCTCGATATCGCTGAGGCTTACTTTACCGCTTATTCTTATTAGAGCTGATGTGATACGGAAGCTTTTCAGCAACCTCCGAACGTCTTCGTATGTGCAGTCAACCAACGTGCCTCCGCCCACAATTTGGATGCCAATCCCATATCCCCGCCTAATAACCTCAACCTCACCCTCAGGCTTTTCAATCAATACGCCGGCCTTCTCAAGCTCCGAAGATAATACAGCAAACTGTTTAACCGGGTTATCAGATAAATCAACCATGAGAATTAGGCCGTCCGCATTCCGCGCTAGACTTAGGGTTTGGGTTCCGCCCATCCTTCCTTCAGCCGCTCCCTCAACTATTGCAGGGGCCTCAACAAGCTGGAATTGTATATCCTCATACTGGAACATTCCGGGGGTAGGTTTTCGCGTTGTGAAGGGAAGCGGACTTATCTCCGGTTTAGCGTTTGTCACAGAGGCTAATAGAGCGCTTTTGCCAACGTTGGGTGGGCCGAGAATAACTATTTGCCCAGCCCCCTCCTTGGCTATTGCAAAACCGAATCCGCCGCCTCTCCTGCGGGCCTTTGATCTTTCAAGCTCCCGCTCCAGCTCCGCTATTCTACGTTTAACATTGGCCACTAGCCTGCTTGTTCCCTTATGCTTGGGAACGAGGGATAGAAATTCGCGCATAAGCCTTATTTTCTCCGGTATGGAGCGGCAGGCTACAACCTCAGCCCATTTATGTTTGGCTTCAGCCGGGAGATTTGTAACCATTTTATCTCTTTAGATTGTATAGGCTTAATGTTCTATATCTTTTATGTTCCCCTCCATTCTCACGCCTTCCCCGATTTCCGAAACCCAGCTGCCTCTCGCATCAGCTGATAGGCATGCCTTTGCAACTCTCTTTCCTACTTTTTCATTTTTGACGAGTGCTATTATGCTTCCGCCCATGCCGGCGCCAGATAATTTTGCGCCATATGCTCCAGCATCCAGAGCCGCCTCGCATATGCTATCGATTTCTGGAAGGCTTACATCATAAAGGTCTCTGAGCAACTCATGTTGGGCATTCATTATTTCACCTAAAATTTTATAGTTAAATTCGCCTTTTGGAGTCTTTTGAATTCTCATCCACATGCTTTCGCCGAGATTTGATATTAGCTCCTCTCTGCTGACAGCTTCAAAGTTAAGTATTTTAAGCGCAATCTCAGTTAGCTTATGCATTCTAAGCGTGAAAAGAATCCGCTTTCTTGAGTTCCTGCTCATAATAGAAAGATAATCGCGGATTTCGTTCTCGCTTATATCCTCCCACCTCGGCTGGTCGAATCTGTATCCAAGCTTAGCTTTTAGCTCTTTGGGGAGATCTGCACTTTTCATTAGGGTCTCTAGGCCTAGGTTTATCTCCATCTGCCTTTTAGGATGAATTTCCCCAGTTGAATGTCTAATTCCGGAATCTGCGATTACGAAGGTTAGGTCTCTGAAGGGTAAAGGAGTAACCTCATATGGAGGCCTACAATTTAACTTTATTATGCCTCCGAACGCCACGCCATACTGGTCTAGTCTACCGCATGGTACACCTACCTCCATGTTTTCCGCTACAAAGGCGACTTCAGCTATGTCCTTTCTACTTAACCCTAGATTGAAGGCTTTATTCAAGAGTTCGGCGAATGCAACCTCAAGTGCAGCGCTACTGGCTAATCCGGATCCAATCGGTATTTCGCTATTAATGGTTACATCCATACCTTGAAGCCTATCAGCCATCCTCCTCTTAACGAGTACATTAACAATGCCGCGGAGGTAGTCGCCGAAGAATTTCCCTCCACGCATCTCATTTATCCCTATATTGAATGAGTCAACTGATGGTTCACCGTGCCTTTCGAGATCAAGCGATCTGACAGTGAACATATTACTATTCGACAATCTCGCTGAAATGTAGAGTCTAAGATTGATGGCTGCTGGAACCACGGGTAGACCCTTATAGTCTTGATGGGTGTTAAGGAAGTCAGCTCTTCCCGGAGACGATATGATTATTTGCGTCTTCATATCCATTCACTATCCCGATTTATGTTTCCGGACTCTCCCTTAGTTCTTTGGCTTTGGCTTCGGGGGTGTAATCGAATGTAACTGTTCCAGCCCCTGTTTCAACACTTGCGAAATACTTTATCTTATTTCTTTCCCTGTAGGGTGGATAAAATTCCACGTGGAAATGATAGTATGGGTACGGTTTGCCGTCAGTCGGACTCTGATGTAAAACCATCATGTAGGGGAAACTCATGTTGAATAGGTTATCAAATTTCCTTAGAATCCGCTTTAGGATTGAGGCTAATGAGTTCTTTTCGCTGTCAGTCATATCGATTAGCGAGCCGAAATGCCTTTTCGAATATATGTGAACACCGTAGGGCCAACGTGCAAAGAATGGTAGGAAACATATGAAATCATTGTTTTCACATACAACCCGTACGGCATCTTTCATCTCTTTTTCTATTATTGTGCAGAAGAGACATCTGCTATTTCTCTTCCAATACCGTCTACTCGACTCAAGCTCACGCTTGATAAGAGGCGGTATGAACGGGAACGCATATATCTGCCCATGTGGATGCTCAAGTGTAACGCCTATTATTCGACCCTTATTCTCGAATATGAAAACGTACTTAACGTAATCTCTTCCGCCTAAATCCTTAAATCGGCTGGTCCACAAATCGATTACATCGCTAATGTTTTCAACACTCAAATCAGCTAAGGCAGCATCATGTTTAGGCGTGTAAATTATAACCTCACAGACTCCTCTTGCAGGTTTACAGCGGTAGAGCCTGTCGGAGTTAATCTCAGGCGGAGGCGGGTCAACTCGCAGGGAGGGAAACTTATTAGGTATGCTTAGAACAGTCCAAGCGGATTTAGGGACCTCCTCTGATCCCGGGCAGAAGGGACAGAAATTCTTCGGCAGCAAGGGGCGTTTACCCCTCTCACCTGAGACAATAATCCATTCGTGAAGTATGGGATCCCACCTTAGCTCCATTTAACCACCATTTCAGATATCATTTTCACACTTTTAAGTGTAAAAATATAACGTGTTTAATAGTTTTCGTATTGGAGGGTTCATCACTAAGGTTATTCGTAAAGCATTTTCCAATGGAAAATGGGTATTTGTATGTAGCTAAAGCATAATTATATTCACTATTCTTAGGATTTTTTTGGGGGGGAAGGGTAACAATTAAATACGAGCCGTTTCGGATTATGCTTTGGAGGAGAAGATTGGATAAAGCCTACATAAGGGTGCTTTCTCAACCAAATCTTGAAAGCCCAGTTTTACTTGTCGGGCTGCCTGGAATAGGGAATATCGGTGTAATAGCCGCTAGGCTTTTGATTGAATTTTCTCACGCCGAGCCTTTTGTGGAGATGTATTCACCCGTTCTCCCAGATTACACAACGGTCAATGAGAATGGATTGTGTAGCTTGCTGAGGTATAGGTTTTTCGCGTCAAAAAGGGGTAGAGATCTGCTAATACTTCTTGGCGACGCTCAACCTCCAATCGAGGATTTCTCAGCCTACTATGAAGTGTGCGGCGAAATTCTAGATTTTATAGGTGAACTCGGGTGTAAACGTATCATAACAGTGTACGGTTTTCCAGCTATTTATGCTCAAAGGACAATATATGTTGCCGGAACCTCTAGGGAATTTGTTTCAGAATGCGTTTCAATGGGCGCTAAAGTTTATGGCGGCGGCAGGATTGTAGGCATACCTGGCCTACTTCTTGGACTCGCGAGGGTGCGTGGGATAAACGGTGTGTGTCTCTTAAGTCCAGCTGTAAACTTGGCTGCAGATCGGGAGGCAACCCTTAATTTATGTGGTTTTCTAAGGAAACTTTTGAGATTAGATGAAGAAGACATCGTATAATTGTTTTTAGGCTATGAATTCCATGCGGACACTCTTCTATAAACAAAAAAGGATCTTTAACCCCTTCGGTTTATAATCGTGTTTATTGCGCTTCTTTGATTTCCCGCAGTTTTTCCCGAACTATTCTATTTGCGATTATGGGGTCGGCTTTACCCCTGGTTAATCTCATTAGCTGGCCTATAAGATAGTGCACAGCCTCATCGTCGGTAAGAGCGTCCTTAACGGCTTTCGGATTTTCAGCGAAGACCTTATCCACCAGCTTCCCTAGGAGTTCTTCATCTGTTATTTTGATGAGTCCCTCTTCCTCAACGATCCTCTGCGGTTCTCTTCCATACACTATCATTTTTGGGAGTATTTTCTTCGCTATTTTCCCGCTTATCACTCCCTTATCAATTAGGCGTATCATGTCAACAAGCATCTTCGGGGTTATCTTAGACTCGTTTAGTTCAAGATTGTTCTCGTAGAGGTATCGGAGGAGATCGCTCATCATCCAGTTGCTGATCTCCTTCGGCTTATTGTAGAGTTTGACGCATTCCTCAAAGAAGTCTGCCAGCTGCTTTGAGCTGACCAAGACTTCGGCATCATACTTTGGTAGCGCATATAGGCTCATGAAGCGTTTAGCCCTCTCCTCGGGAAGCTCAGGCATTATAGCCCTAATCTCCTCAATCAGCTCCTTGCTTATGACAACCGGCACAAGGTCTGGTTCCGGGAAGTAGCGGTAATCCTGCTCCTCCTCCTTCGTTCTCAACGAGACCGTTATTCTGCGAATCTCATCCCAATGTCTAGTTTCACGCTTAATCGTAATGCCCTTTTTGATGAGGTTTCTCTGCCGGATGATCTCAAAATTTAACGCTCTCTCAACCTCTTTAAAGGATGTTATGTTTTTTATTTCAACCCTTGTTCCTCCAGCTAAGGATATGTTTGCGTCGCAACGCATTGAACCTTCAAGGCTCCCATTGAATATACCCAAGTGCTCAAGTATGTTCCTGAGCTTCTGGAGAAAAAGCCTAGCCTCTCTAGGAGACTTAAGGTCTGGTTCTGTGACTATTTCTAGGAGGGCTATGCCTGAGCGATTGTAATCGACAAGCGTATAAGGTGACTGATCGATTGGGCCAATATGCACAAGCCTTCCAGGATCCTCCTCTAGGTGAACCCTGCTTACACGGATCTTTCGGCTCCACCCCTGGTTTCCAATCTGTAAGTATCCGTCGACAGCTAGAGGAACACCGCCGGCTCTGTCGTACTGGGTTATTTGGAAATTCTTCGGCAGGTCAGGGTAATAGTAGTTTTTTCGGAAGAATATCATTCTCTCTGAGATTTTACAATTTAATGCTAGCGCCGCCATAATTGCGTATCTGACGGCTTGCTCATTCAAGACTGGAAGCGAGCCGGGAAGCCCGAGGCACACTGGGCAAACCATTGTGTTAGGTTCTTTTCCCCTATATTCTGATGGGCAGCTGCAGAAGAGCTTACTCTTTAGGCTGGTTAGCTGCGTATGAACCTCAAGCCCTATTCTAACAGTTTTCTCAATGTCAGCCATTCTGGTTTACCGCTGGAAATCAATAAACCTAAAAAGATATCAAATATAAGCAACTTATAAAGTCATTCCCCAGCGGATGTGCACTGTCATAAGGAGGAGAGGGAAGCAAGTTGGAGGATTCCGTTAACGTAAGCGTTGAGTTTCTAGCCGATGACGCTGAGAAGGCTGTCAGGAGGAGAGATGTAATAGTTATTGTAGACGCTCTAAGATGTACAACAACTATTGTAGCGGCCTTGGCGAATGGTGCTGAAGCGATAATACCGGTGGAAACCATGGGCGAAGCGTTGAGGATACATTCTGAGAACCCTGATTATCTTTTAGCTGGCGAGAGAGGAGGCTTAAAGCCTCGGGGATTTGATCTTGGAAATTCTCCCCTAGAGTATGTCCACGAGAGAATTTGTGGAAAAACAATAATTCTTACAACTACGAGTGGAACAGTAGCCCTAGCGCGCTCAAGGAATGCCAGATGGGTTCTTATAGGCTCATTTCTAAATGCTGGAGCGGTTGCCAAGAGGACTGTTTTAATAGCTGAAGATAAGGGAGCGGACGTATCTATTGTTCAATCTGGAACTAAGGGCAGATTTTCCTTAGAAGACTTCCTCTGCACCGGTGCGATAATCAGTAGAATGCCGAAGAACTCTGTTGAATTATCAGATGCGGCTCAAGCGGCGCTTCTAGCATTTAAACACGCGGAGAACGATTTATGCGGTAACTTAATGAATAGCGAGCACTCAAGAGAGCTCGTGAAGTTAGGCTTCGGTGGGGATATAGAATTTGCATGCCAGCTAGATTTATTCCCAGTAGTGCCAGTATGTGAAAGTGGGATTATAACCAAAAAATAACCTCTATTTATAGATTAAGGAGGGCCGCTTTATGTTAAAATGCCTCATCTTCGGGAACACTCTAAATATGGTTGGATTCTAAACACCTATTATGGGTGGCTTACGAATGCATGGGATGTGAGATTATAGTTCTAAAGCTGAAGATTGAAGAGAAAAACGTTCAGAAAGGCTGAAATGGAGGTAATAGGGATGATAATTGCATCCATCTTTCTAACTAATTTTCGAAAAAGCCCGGCTGAGAGGTTATAGGGGGTAGGTGTAGCAGTAAGCCCCGCAACCAGCTGATCAGAAGGGTGAAAACTAGGTTGAAAATTCGCTTATTTTTATGCCAAATTACTAGGATAAATTTGATGATAAAAATGCTTAAAAAATAGGCCTATTTTCCGTCATTTCTAGCTTAATTTTTCACCTACCCCTCCCCTCCCCATAACACGCACATAAATGTTTGTTGAAAACCATTTCATGAATAAAGAAATCTCAGATTACGAGAGATATTTAGTCATAGTGTTACATGTGGTTCTCGGAATATTGCTAAGTCTTCCCTTCATTCCGCAAAGCATCTTCCAGTGGCGTAGAATTAAAAGGCGCTGCTTATAAGCAAGTCGGGGACGGCGAGTTCACGGTCAGGGCCGCAACTACTCTAGAAGAAGATAAGGAACTCATAAAAGCAGGCTTCGAGTGTGTCACCGAACGAGAAGGCGTGAAGATTTATCGGAAGCGAAAATAAACGCCTTCCCCTCGAAAGTTAAAGGGTTTATTCGGAGGCTTAAATCTTTGATATGTAGGCTTCGGTTTTACCCTCTTTCATCACAACTTTTAGTTTGCACTCGGTTGTTAGCACTCGAATTCTGTCTTCTTTCTGTTCTGTCTGGACCTCATCGGATATGATCGGCATTGACTGAACATTTATTGTCGTCAAGTTCGGGCTCTTCCATGTTATTTCATATCCGTTTTCTTTTTTCGTTATGGTGAAGCCGCCGAAAATCTCATACTCGTAAACCTGCTCTTCACTTTTCGATTTCTTCCTGCCAAACAACCTCATTTTCCATCACTTAAGAGAAGATAATGATGAGGGAAGGTAACTTAAATTTATCGGTTCCCCGCGGGCTTTTACCCTCATTATTTCAGATGATGTAGGGATGCTCGATCTCCTCAAACTCTCTTATGATCTCTAATTGGCGGCCTGAATATTCCTCCGGTAGCGGTGTGAGAACAGTTGGCAGCGGGGGGTTAACCGCCATCCTAACAGTCGGATGGTTATCTCCAAAGGTTTTCATGCTTATCTCATAAACCAGCCGCCTAACTTCCCTTTCATCCAGAAAGCCTAACGAATGCAAATACTCATGAAGCAATAGCGAAAAGATGAGTGAGTTAAACTCTGTCTTTGACATTAGGGACTTGCTCATCAGGTTTATGAGCAGCTTGTTTAAAACTATGGAGTTTGAGCCCACTAGATGATATGCACCTATGTGGGGCGGAAGATTATCGAGGTATAGGAGCAAGCCGACTCTATGCAGGCCTAGTATTTCCTTCACCGCTCTCTTGACTAGATTGAATATCCCCCTGTAGCTTTCGCATTTCTCAAGCATCTCAGCAAAATAGGCTTGATTCATTTTTGTACTCCACGATATTTTCTATAACTCTGTGATATAACCTTTTCTAGTAAACGAATCTTCACATCACTTTCAGAAAAAGGTTATCAATTAAAATAGGAGAAGGGTTAGGAAAAATTTCCAAATTGGTTCCAATGTTTATGGGATAACGATTCTGGCGTCAACAGTTTAGTGATTTGCTGGAAACCCAGAAAAAGAGAGGGATTTTTAGTTTATTTGCAGGTTACGCATATTGCTGTTTGGGTTGAGCAAACCCCTTCAATGGAGTGAATTCCCTTAACAACCATGTCTGCTACTTCAGCTAGGTTTTCAACCTCAAATGTTGCAATTACATCATATATGCCGGTTACAGCGTGAGCGCTCTTAACTCCTTCAACTTTAACAACTTCAGCCGCAACATCAACAGCTTTACCTATAGCCGTTTTTATCATAACAAATCCGTGAATCAAACTTAGCCCCCACTTAATATTGTTCCACCCAATTTTTTTAAGTTTATCGCTATTACACGCGTTAAATTTATAGTGTTTTGCCATAATCAAAAGGAGGAAGCATGTATCTCTACAAGTGATAACCATTAAGAGTTTAAAGGTTGTTTTCGTTACGTTTTAAGTAGCTAAGCCTTTTTCGGATGAAATGGAAACCGATAGACGCTTTAACGGGGAAGTTAAAATTTTCTTTAAAGAATTTATTTTAAGTGGAGGGAAGAATGGAAATGAGGAAGTCGACATTAATTTTCAGCGTGCTTGTGATCGTTGCATTCGTTGCAGGATCCTTCGCTGGCTATTCTGTGAATTTTGGGAGAATTAGGGATCTTGAGGAACAGATAATAAGGAAGGATGAGCAGATCAGCGCCCTTTCGGAAGAAGTCTATCTTCTTCAAGACTGGCTGAATGGGAACATCACATATTATGAGGAGCAGATCGCCACTCTTAATGATCAAATATCCATTCTTGAAGAACAGAAAATTCTCGGCGTTTACTTCTCACCAAAAGGCGGATGTGAAGACCAGATCATAAATTGGATAAACTTGGCTAACAGTTCAATTCATATTCTCATCTATAGTTTCACGCTTGATTCAGTAAGCGATGCTCTAATAGAAGCCTACCATAGGGGTGTTGAAGTAAAAGTCGTGTTTGAGAAGAGCCAGATAGGTCAATATAGTGAATACTGGAAGCTACATCAAGCCGGCATCGAGGTTCGCAATGATACAAATTCAAGATTGATGCACGATAAAGTCATGATTGTGGACGGCGTCATAGTCTTAACAGGGAGCTTCAACTGGTCATGGGCTGCGGAAAATAGTAACAATGAGAATTTAATAGTCATCAGAAGCACGTATATCGCCAGCCTATATGAGGAAGAATTCGAGAAAATATGGAGTCAGAGTGTCTGAAAAATCTCTTTTAGCCTACAGAGGTCAATCCTCAGGATGATTACGGGATTTTAAAATTATAGCACATGAAGGCTTTCTTTAAAAAAGAGCTGATCTTAGTTAAATATTTGGCATAAATTTGAGTTCGTGGGATTGAAAGTTTCGGAAAGGAAACTGTTCCACAGTATTTAACATCGGCTATCTTTTCTTCAAAAGTTTTCAGATCTGTGTTGTGAACTAAAAATATTTTAGAGGGGTTCTTCAAGTATATTGAACCGTCTTTCCATAGAAGGAGGGAGAATGGAAACTAATATGAAGAAGAAGGCGGAGGGGATTTCAAGAAAAATACTATTGATGATGAAGCTGGGAGAGTGAGAGAATTTGCCGAGAAGAGCCGTAAGCGCCGTTTAAGAATTAAAGGAAGCCTGTATTTTAAAGAGAAGGTGCGCCAAGCCCTCAAACTCGTTAAAACAGCTGGTTATTACAACCTTTTAAGAACCCATATTCATTGCATAAAGGAGATTAATGGTTTAACACAACTCAGAATATCTGAAGCAGCAATTTGGGCAAATAGATATGCTGTTGAAAACCCGGTTGACGCTGCAGGCAGATTTATTCAGGAGGCATACTACATGCAATTGCACATCGAAGGCAAATATCCCCATGAGGGTATGATTGAACTCCGCTCTTTTGAAAAACGAATAGAATTCTGCAAAAAATTGAGGGAGAAAAGCCGAGAACAAAATGTTAAAAGAGACTGTGACAAGCTAATAAAAATGTGGAATGAAAGTCTCCTAATCTATTAATTGCTTAAATTAAGGTTGAAACTGTATGAGGGGAGGGCTGGAACCCAACAGTATGGAGGCAAGCCATATTTTCAGAATGGATAAGAAATAAAGGCTGGAAAACTTTTTCGCCTT
>CAZGXE010000021.1:0-13813 GCA_964529605.1 uncultured Candidatus Bathyarchaeia archaeon
TTTAGCGGGTTCTCTGCTTTGTCTCTTTTGTGGGGGTGGATTTCGGCTTTAAGTTATGTTTAAATGCCACGGGCCTCCGGTTAGAATTTTAAAAAAAATTTATATAGCGGTTCGCGTAGTTAAATTACGCATTTACGTCCTATCGTTTTATCTCTATGCGCCTCTTGGCGCACTCTATCAATGTCTTTCAGCATATTAGGATGGATTTAAGAGGTGATGCGAATGGAGATTAGAGTTGCTATAGCTGGAGTTGGAAATTGCGCTTCGGCTCTGATTCAGGGAGTCGAATACTACAAGAACGTTAAAGACGACAATGTCCCAGGATTGATGCATGTGAACTTTGGCGGCTATCATATCAGAGACATAAAGTTTGTGGCAGCCTTCGACGTAAATAAGCTAAAAATCGGTAAGGATCTAAGTGAAGCAATATTCACAGAGCCAAACTGTTGCGTCAGATTTGTTGATTCAGTGCCAAAGCTAGGCGTCGAGGTTCTTCCGGGACCAATTCTGGACGGTGTCGGCCCGCATATGAAAGAGCCCTTCAAGGCATACTCTGAATCTGAGCATGATCCAGTTGATGTGTCTTCTGTTCTCAAGGAGGCAAAAGCTGACATGCTTATAAACTTCCTGCCAGTAGGCAGCTACAAAGCCACCCGCTATTATGCAGAGGCCGCACTTAATGCCGGAGTGGCCTTCGTTAACTGCATACCTGAATTTATTGCAAGCGACAAGGAGTGGGCTGCAAAGTTTGAGAAGGCAGGGATACCAATTGCAGGCGACGATGTTAAAAGCCAGCTTGGAGCAACAATTCTACATAGAACTTTGGTAAATCTCTTCCTTGAGAGAGGAGTAGTGGTCGATGAAACATATCAGCTAAACATTGGTGGAAACACCGATTTCCAGAATATGACCATGGAGGAAAGGCTAACTACCAAGAGGATAAGTAAGACTGAGGCTGTGACAAGCATAGTGCCCTATAATGTTCCAACTAGGATCGGGCCTTCTGATTACGTCTCATTCCTCAAGGACAAGAAAATATGCTACATTTACATCAAAGGCAGAAAATTCGGGAACCAGCCGGTCACAGTGACAGCGAAACTTGATGTTGAGGATTCGCCGAACAGCGCGGGCATGGTTATCGATGTTGTGAGGGCTGTTAAAATAGCTCTTGAGAGGGGGATAAGCGGGCCGCTTGTCAGCATTTCAGCCTACGCATTTAAACATCCGCCAGTGCAAGTGCCTGATCATGTAGCGAGACAATGGGTTGAAGAATTCATAGAGGGAAAAAGAGAGCGATGAAATGATTGCTGCGGTGATCTTGGCGGCTGGGAGAGGAACCCGTCTTCGACCTCGTACCGAAAACCAACCGAAACCCCTCATCTCCATTTTTGGAAAACCCATAATTGAGCATACACTTTTTTCGCTCAGAAAGGCTGGGGTAAAGAGTATTATTCTAGTTATAGGATATCTTGGGGATTACATCAAAAAGCATCTGGGGGATGGATCACATTTAGGTTTGAAAATTCAGTATTGCCATAACCCTCATTACATGCTTGAAAACGCTATTTCATTAAAGGTTGCTGACAAATTTCTCCAGAGGAATAAGCCCTTCCTTCTGCTAATGGGAGACCATTACTTCGATGAGGTTATGATAGAAGAGGCTGTGAAGAACTCCAACCGCCAACCGCTATTATGCATAGATAAAAATCCTCTTTATCCTCCTCAAGTCAAGGATGCCACCCGGGTGCTGGTTAATGAAGAAGGCTACATAATCGATATTGGAAAAAACATCCCTGTATGGAACGCTACTGACACAGGTCTATTTCTACTCGACAACTTGATATTTGATGTCATCGCTTTATTAGAGAGGCAAAAGCCGAATCTAACGATAACAGACTGCATAAAACACTTAAGCTTAAACGTGAAACCGGTATGGGGATGCGATGTAACTGGTCATTTATGGTTTGACATTGACACACCGGAGGATGTTAAGTTCGTTGAGTCTTTTTTATGCCGCGGTGGGAATGTAAAATGCCAAGAGAATGGGATGGAATAGTTTCGCAACATATAAACCGGAGATTCTCCCGTCCAATAGCAAAGTTTTTAGCGAGATATCCTAGGATCACACCGAACCATATAAGCATCTTAAGTTTTTTAGTTGCATTAACTTCCGGTTTGGCTTTTTCCCTCCATCATCCAGTATTAGGCGGAATTTTAGCGCAGCTCTCATCAATACTGGATGGGGCTGACGGAGATTTAGCTGCATTCACCAACAGAATATCGCCATTCGGCGGCTTCCTAGACACATTACTAGACCGTTATGCGGACGCAGCCATTTTAGCGGGCATGATCTATTATCTTTTTGCTACCAGCGAACTGAATATTATTTACATCATAATTGGAATTGCCGCTTTGATCGGTTCTCTAATGGTGAGCTATAGTGCGGCACACGCAAAATCTGGGCTAGGATTGGTTTTCAGTGAAGGTTTCTCAGGCTATGCTGCAAGCCGGGATGTCCGCCTCTTCATTATAATGTTAGGCGGGATTGTGAATCAAGTTTTTGCTACGCTTTTAGTGATAACAGCACTAACTAATCTAACAGTTTTAGCACGCATCTGGACCGCGCGGTCCCTGAAGACGGGTGGGAGAAGATGATTCTAGGGGTGGCGGATCACACAAGCTTAAAAATGCCCTTACATGAATTTTTAACTTTTGCATCCGAATTGAAGGTAGAAGCTGTTGAGCTTAGAGCAGACAAACTTGAATTGCTTTCAATTTTAGAGGATTCCAGTAGGGATAGGGCTAAAATTAAGGAATTACTGGAAACCTACGGTTTTAAACGGTTTGTTCACGCTCCAAGCATAGGTGTCAATCTGGCAAGCCTGAACCCAACGTTGAGAGAAGCCTCCGAAAAAGTGGTCATGGAATCCGTTAGATTTGCTGCTGAAATAGAGGGAGATCTTCTAGTTGTGCATGTCGGCCGCCTATCCAAGGATTACCCTCAGGAATTTCTTGGGAAAGCAGTCAATAACGCAATTAACTCTTTGAAGAAAATTAATAGCTTTTCCAGAGACTTAGGGGTTACTTTAACAATAGAAAATGATCATAAAGCGGGAGACTACGTTTTAGCGGGTCATGCCGGACAGATACTTTCTCTAATCGAGAATATCAAGTGTAAGTTAACTTTTGACATTGGTCACGCTAATACCTTTGGGAAGCCTGAGGAAGCCGCGGATTTACTCAAAGAACATATTGTGAACATTCACTTACATGATAACGATGGGCGGAAGGATAGCCATCTGCCCTTGGGAAAAGGAAACATTAACTTCGAAGAAGCCATCGGAAAGATAGGGTGCCATGCCAACTTATCATTAATTTGCGAGTGCCACTCCCTAAAGGCAATTGAAGAAAGTTTAGGTTTCATCAGGAGGAAACTTCTTCATTAAAAGGTGTAAGGAAGATATCACACCTATATTTCAATGTAAATTTTCAGGTTGCAGTATGCGGAGTTAGGATTTGGGTCTTCAGCCGCGGGACCCAATAAATTATATATTCAAGCATTAATCTCATCAAGTTAAATGTGAGAGGAAACAGGTGACCGCCATTCTGTTGTGGAAGCAGACTCAACCGGAAGCCCAGAGCGGCATAATCTTCCTCATTATGGCGGTGATTTCATCGAGAGTTTCCAGCTCCTCAGGGTTTAATCTATCCCTAAATTTAGTGCGTAGCAGTCTGGCGTGCTGTTCTGGAATTGAGACATACAATATGTCACCCTCATCAAAGTGACGGCCGACAACTGGTTTGTCTATGGAAATTGCAACCTGCTTCCCTGCTTCAGCATACTGGATTGATTCACCCTTATCCTGTATCTGCAAGATTTCGCCTACATCTTTACCATCCTTTCTAATCAAGCGTATTTTAGGCTTGACTTGTCCAACTAGAACCTCAACGCCTACTATGGCCGGTTTAGATCTTCTGAAGACATATCCCGGCAAAACCTTTATTTTTGCAGGTTTTATAAGTCTGTCAAACTCTCCCCTCTCACGGGCTTCTTTCTCTTTTCTCAACCATCGGAGGTATTCTTCAGTCAGATGGTAGATAACGTTATGTCTGAAGACGGGTATGTTATGCGTTTTGGCCTCTAGCTCAGCGTCCGGAAGAACCTTCACATTGAAGGCTAAGATAACGCCGTATAGGGGCTCTTTCGCCTTAACGACTGAAGCCTCAGTCACGTCTCTCTTCGATACATCGCCGACATCCGCTAAGCGAATTGGAACTCTGTTTCTACTCAAGCTCTCAGCTATGGCTTCAAGGGAGCCTAGTGCATCAGCCTTCAAAATAACTCCCTCAATCTCTGTGGAAACGCGGATTTTCTCAATTTCCTCAGAAACCTCTTGCACATACTCCTCCATCTTATCTTCGGATGGAATAGCGTATATCGGTGCGCCTGCAAGTGCGTTTTCAAGGTTTGGGGCAACAATCTTTACGCCTGCGGCCGCAGCAACCTCATCGACTGAGGAGAACTTTTCTCTCGGGTCTCTTATCTCATCAAGTGGTTTAGGCATCAATATTGCTCTAATAGAGGTGACAATAGGTTTCTCCTTCCCCCCCAACACTATTATGTCTCCTTTCCTAAGGATCCCGTCATAAATTATTGCGTTCACTGTTACACCCAGCCCAACCTCCTCCTTAACCTCGAGAACCGTCCCCTTAGCTGGCCCGCCTGTTGTCTGAAGTCTCTTTCGGAGGTATTGCTGTGTTAAACCTGCTAGAACCGCTATTAGTTCAGGTATGCCTTCACCGGTTTTGGCGCTTGTTGGAATAAGCGCAACGGTTTTTGTGAAATCTGCTATTTTGTCAAACCTTTCCGCCCTAAAAGATAGCTCAGAGAATTTTCCAATAATTCTGTATAGGTGATTATCCAGTTCCAGCCTAACAGCTGGGCTCTGCCTCTTATATGATTCGAGGAAGGACATGTTTGGGTGGGATTTCCAGCCTGGAATACGGTCAATCTTGTTTACCGCCACGAGGAAGGGGGTCCTCCTAGATTTTAGAATTTCAATAACCTCATACGTTTGAGCCTCAAAACCTTTTAGCACATCTATCAGGAGAATTGCTATATCGGCTATTCCGCCGCCCCTACGTCTGAGGTTTGCAAACGCCTCATGTCCAGGTGTATCGATTACGAGGAGACCTGGTATTTGAATATCGCCGCCAACCATTTTTAGGAAGGGGCCAGCGATCTCCTTAAGCGTCTCAATAGGAAAGAAGCTTGCACCTATATGCTGGGTTATACCGCCAACCTCACGGGCCTGAACACTACTCTTTCTGATCTGATCGAGAAGAAGAGTCTTTCCGGTGTCAACATGCCCTAAAACGCAGACAATGGGTTGTCTGATTCGCATCTGCAATTCAACCACTTCCGCCAGAGATCTAATAAACTTTCTGATGCCCCTTTGTTAACCATGAATGGGCTAAAACGCTATATAAATAAATCTTTCTTTGCCAGTCCATCCGCAGTTCAGTTTACATAGGCGTAATCTTCGTTCTTCTTAAGTGATTTACAATAAGGTGAACTTAGGATTCTATGATACGTTTCCAATCAACATGCTTCTTAACAAGGTTTATGGCCACATTTATTCTTCTGGAGTCACCGGGCTTTATTCTACCAATGATCTTCTGAACGTGCTGGAGCGTTGTATAGGTATCGTAGGGCACAAGTATTAAGGGAACCTTTAGATGGTCTGCGCGCGGAAAAACTTTAACGCTTGGATAAAGGTTTCCGGTTAATACTATGGCTGATACACCTGCTTCCAGCGCCGTTAAAATTATATCCGTTCGATCGCCTCCGGTGATCACAAGCTCTCTAGACACCTTCCGGAAATATTTGGCTGCACTTTCAGGTCTCATTGCGCCTATAAGAACAGCCTCAATGGTTCTATCCAGTCCATCCTTTCCAGCCAGAACCCTTCCACCTATGAAGTCGCATATTTCCCTAACTGTTAAGGCGCTTAGCGTTATGTTTTCCGGGATTGAACCTAAAACCTTGATCCCGTGCTTTTCGATTAATGGCTTAACTAAATTATTGGCGCGTTCCATCAGCTCATTTGGAATGCGGTTTAATATGACACCGAACAGTTCGGTTTCCCACCTTCTGCAGTAGTCCTGAGCCAGCAACACCTCATCCACAGTGAAGTCTCCGTTAAACCTTACAACCAAGAGTATTTTTGCGTTAAAATCTTTAGCGAGCCTTGGAGCCGGGCAGTTCAGGAAGGAGCCAAGTGATAAGGAGCATGATCCCTCAATCAGCATGATCTCTGCATCTTCAGAAGCTTTTCTGTAGGATTCAAGCATTTTCTCAGCGTAGAATTCTATGGCGGTTTCGGCGAAGTCTTCGAGAAACTCCCCCCTTTTAAGTATGAGCGGACATAGAATGTTGCTTTTATGCTTCAGTTTCAGAATTGACCTCATTATTTCCACGTCTTCATCCATATGTTCTCTGTCGGGGGAAACCGATGACCCGAAGCCAATTGGCTTGAAATATCCAACATTTTTACCTGATTCCTTCGCTATTAACGCCAATGATAACGCTACAACGCTCTTTCCAGAGGATCCTTCGGTTGAGATTAGATATATTGCCTTCTTAACCAAACTGATCTCCATCCCTTAATCCTAATTACCATTAATTATGTGTGTGCAATTGTTATTCTTATATCTACTCCAAGAGAGCCTTCACCGCTCTCATAAACGAATAGGGGATTAATCTCCATTTCAGATATTTCCTTAAAGCTGATCATAACCTGCGAGATTTTAAGCATCACATCTATTATGGAATCTATATCAGACGGAAGTTCGCCTCTAACGCCCCTAAGAAGAATATAGGCTCTCGTTTCCTCAATCATTTCAGCGGCTTCAGCTTTCGTTAGGGGACATAGGCGATAGGAGACATCTCTTAGAAAGTTGACGTATATGCCGCCTAAACCAAACATTATTAATGGGCCGAACTGGCGGTCTCTAATGGCGCCGACAATAACCTCCTTTCCAACTGGAACCATCCTCTGGATTAGAACGCCCGTTATCTTCGCATCCGGCATGGTTAGACGAGCTCTTCTTACGAGAATTTCATAATTTTTCTCGGCTTCACTTCGATTCTTGACGTTTAAGATTACACCGCCAATATCCGTTTTATGCAGTATATCAGGTGAAACAATTTTCATAACAACTGGATATCCAATTCCATCAGCTAGCTTCCCAACCTCCCTCCTGCTTCTCGCTATCGCCGCCTTCGGCGTCGGTATTCCAGCCGCCTTAGCGACCTCAATGGCTTCATCAATTGTGAGAGAAAGACGGTTCTTTGATCTAGCATTATCAATAATCTCTCGAATCTTTTTCTCATCAATTTTTATGCGCGGGATCACTTCCTCAAGCGGTGAACTTAGGATAAGTTTGTAATCACACAGTGATTTGAAAGCGAAGGCCGCGGCCTCCGGAAACTCGTAGTTTGGCACATTATTCTTTTTAAGGGTTCTAAGGGCTACTGAACCGCCACCGAGGCCCATGAAAGATGCAATAATTGGCTTATTAGAAATCTTCCTAATCTCAGCTACTGTCTTGGCAATCTCGTCGCATGGCGTTACAGCCTGAGGCGTTAAAATGACTATTATTCCATCCACTCTGCCACTCTTCAACCCAGCCTCTAAAGCCAACCTATAACGGTTCTCGTCGGCGTCCCCTAAAACATCCAGCGGGTTATTTAGGCTTGCATGCGGAGGCATAAGCCTACGGAGCTCCTCCCTAACCTCATACTCTAATAGCGGTAGGTCAAGACCCATTTTTTCACAGGCATCTGCCGCAAGTATGCCTGGCCCTCCACCATTCGTCACTATTAGAACTCCTTTACCCTTCGGGATGGGTTGTGAACCGAATACAAGAACAAGATTAAACAGTTCTTCCAGGGTGTTAACCCTTATTATTCCGGCTTTTCTAAAGGCGGCTGAGAAAGCCGTATCTGAACCTGCTAGGGAACCTGTGTGGGAGGATACTGCCCTTATTCCAGCGTCCGTTGTGCCGGCTTTTAGGGCGATTATAGGTTTCTTTCCAGTTACTTTCTTAGCAACTTTAATGAAGCGTTCTCCCTCTTTAACTCCTTCAATGTAGAGTCCAATGACCCTTGTCTCCTCATCCTCCAGCAGGGCCTCCAGAAAGTCAGTGGCGTTTAAGTCAGCCTCATTTCCTAGGCTTATGAATTTTGTGAAACCTATCTCATTTCTAATAGCCCAATTTAGTATTGTACTTCCGAGGGCGCCGCTCTGTGAAACAAACGCTATGTTACCGGGTTGGGGAATTGCCGGTGCAAAAGAGGCGTTTACGTGGTTCTGGACGCTTATGATCCCTAAGCAGTTAGGCCCCTGCATTCGCATATCATACCTCCGGCATATGTCAACTATTTCCCGTTCCAGTCTGGCGCCCTCCCTACCTGTTTCGCTAAAACCCGCTGAGATTATAACTATGCCTTTGACTCCCTTCTCACCGCATTCCTCAATAACTACAGGTACGATATTGGCGGGGACAACTATAACCGCTAAGTCAACATCTCCGGGCACATCCTTAACGCTCTTGTAGCACTTAAAGCCTAGAAGCATGTCAGCCTTAGGGTTTATCGGATATAGAGAACCTTGAAATTTAGATTCAACCAGATTTCGGAATACTCTATGCCCAACCTTCCTCGGCTCTCTACTTGCACCGATAACTGCAATCGATTTCGGGTTAAAGAAGGCCTCCAGTTTCATGAGTCGCCCTCATAGGTCTTGTATGCATCTGGAAAGATAAATCTACATGACGGATATATATCTAGCTCCCAACAACTTTATTGGGAAACCTCCCTTAAAATCAGCGGGTGGAGATCTATAAATGGATGAGAAGAGGCCGCTACGTCACAGATCATACGATGATAAGAAGATGAGCTTGAAGGAAGCGCTTAGCTACATAAAGACGGGGGATCATATATTTATTGGTTCAGCATGCGGTGAGCCGCAGTACTTGGTTAGAGGGCTTGTTGAAAAAGCCGATCATCTCGCAGATAATGAGATATTGCATGTTCACACTTTAGGCGTAGCCCCCTATACAAAGCCGATTTATTCTGAGAGATTCCGCCTTAACGCATTCTTTGTGGGAATTAACGCTCGGAGGGCTGTGGCTGAGGGAAGAGCCGATTACACTCCGGTCTTCCTATCGGAGCTTCCCCGGCTCATAAGAAGAGGCATGGTTCCAATCGATGTTGCACTGATACATGTTACGCCTCCGGATGAGCATGGGTTCTGTAGTCTAGGGGTATCCGTTGAGATCACTAAGACGGCTGCTGAAAAAGCGAAGCTTGTGATCGCCCAAGTTAACCGTCAGATGCCCAGAGTTCTAGGAGACAGCTTCATTCACATTAATAATATAGATATAGTCGTTGAGCATGATGAACCCTTACTTGAGGCTCCCCGCCCAGAGTCGGATATAGTGTCGGACAGAATTGCGAGATACGTCTCCGGTCTTATCGATGATGAATCGACTCTTCAGATCGGTATAGGGAGTATTCCGGACGCCCTTCTCAGCTCTTTAACGGATAAGAAGGATTTAGGGATACATACTGAGTTGCTGACAGAGGGAGTTGTAGATCTGGTTGAGGAAGGAGTGGTAACATGCGCGAAGAAGACGATAAACCGTGGTAAGATAATAGCCTCTTTCGCAATGGGAACTCGGCGGCTATACGATTTCATAGACAATAATCCTATGGTGGAGTTTTACGAGTCGGACTATGTGAATAACCCTCTCGTGATCAGCCAGCATAAAAAGATGGTTGCGATAAATCAGGCCTTAGAGGTGGACTTAACAGGCCAAGTTTGCGCAGATTCTCTAGGATATAGATTCTACAGTGGCCTAGGTGGACAAGCGGACTTTATGAGAGGAGCCATGCTATCTGAGGGCGGAAAGGCCATAACGGTTATTCCCTCAACCGCCAAGAATGGAAGAATCTCGCGAATACGAAGTCTCCTTAGTGAGGGAGCCGGAGTTGTTCTGACTAGGGGAGATGTAGACTATGTTGTTACGGAGTACGGTGTGGCTTCTCTGAGGGGGAAGACGATAAGAGAAAGAGCGCTTTCCCTCATCAATATTGCTCATCCGAAATTTAGAAATGAGCTTTTAGAGTGGGCTAAACAGCACCATTATGTTCCACCTGAGGTTCTACCCTTCCCTGAAATAGAGTACCCCGAGGAGCTAAAGCGATACGTTACCCTAAAAGATGGATCAAAGGTTCTGCTCCGGCCGATAAAGCCTTCGGACGCAACCCTAAAGCAGCACCTCTTCTATGCGCTATCAAAGGAGAGCGTTAAGAGGAGATATCTGGGTTCATTGAATCTCATGCCCCTTAGGCGCGTATGGCCGCATGTCGTAGTAGACTACATCAATGAGATGAGTATAGTCGGCACAGTTAGGAGGGATGAAAATGAAATAATGATAGCGATCGGCAGCTACTCACGTATACCGAACACGGACACTGCAGAGATAGCGCTTCTCGTCAGAGACGACTGGCAGAATAAGGGTTTGGGAACGTTGCTCTTCAACTATTTAGCTGAGATCGCTAGAGCTCGCGGGATAAAGAGTTTCATAGCGTGGGTTCTCCTTGAGAATACGAGAATGATGCACATATTCAAGAAGTCTAGATATCCGTTTAAATGCAGGGTTGAGGGAAACCTATACCATGTTGTAATAGATCTTGAGGGGAAGAAAGCTGGCAAAAACTAGTTTCTCAGTTTCCCTAGGCTTTTGAGAAAAAGGCTTCTCACTATGTTTCATTCTTGAAATCTGAAAGAATCTTCTCTTTAACCATTTCAAAGTGTTCCGGAATCTTTTGCGGGGGAAGATTTCTAGCTAAGTACTCTGAGAAATCTCTTGAATATTTTTCCGCATTCTCGGATGCAAGCATCTCGGCATACTTTGCGATGTGTTCTCCGCGTATTCTAGACTCCTCGGGCAGTATGGATTCGTCATGCGGAACCTCAACGCCGGCGTCCAAAAAGCCTTTCATCGCTGCAAAGACTCTAGCTCCCTTTGAGGGCGTATGTAAGCCTATATCTAATATGGCTTTCTCAACACCCTTACTGACGGCTCTTAAGCCGCATAATAATCCAGTCAAATATGCTGCTGGAAGATTGTTTAGGCTTCCAAGCCAACCATACTTTTTTCTGAGCTCCCTAGAGTGGGCTGAAGCAATAACTATGTCACCGATAACTGTTGCTCTGAGAAGCTGGGCGATTACGTTTCTCCCAGTCTTTCTAACAACAAGCCTAGGCATCTTAGAGATTATAAGCTTCTTTCTAAGCCTATAATCTGTTTTACCTTCTCTCCGCCTTCTAAATGGAAGAGTGTAGGTTGGACCCTTAGCCATCAACGCTTCCTCCTAAGACCGTGAACCTCAATATAACGATGTAGGTCTGAAACTGATCTAAACACTCCGCTCTTAGTTTTCAGATAAAGCTGCCGGTAAACCCTAGCTGTTATCACACGCTTCCTCTTCAGTTCACGTAGTCTTCTCCTTAGAGCTCTAACCTTTTCAGCCCAAACCCTCTTCAGATCAGCTCTGGCCTTCCTTGAGCCGCTTCTGCTTCCCATACCCCTACGCTTACCACGCTTCTTCTTTTTGTGTATTATGCGTGCACGAGCCCGGCTGACGCCTTTATCTTTAATCTTCCTTATGGCGCCTTCATGAATTAATCTTCTTATGTCTTCTCTTGTTATTGCAGCCTCAACATCCTCTATTCTCTCGGGGTCAATCCAGACTCTTCCCTCACCGACGCCGAGAACCTCTGCAGCCATTCTACGTTGACTTCTTAGGCTCAAAAGTTAAGCACCTCCCACTTGCCGTTAGACTGGTTAGGTCCTTGCGGTTTCACTCACCTCTAACTCCTTAGCTGCTCCTGGGTTCAAGACGTGTATGCCCATCTCTCTCGCCCTATTAAGTATTTCGGCTCTCTTCTTCGCTCCGACAGCATGAGCTATTCTGATGGCTTCAGTTCCAGGATCGATTCCTATTAAATCATCAACATTATAGACGAGAACCTCACGGTAGGCTGAGGGATGTAAACCTCTAGCTAGCTTCGGTCCCCTATAGCCAACATCAACCGAGGTCGGCCAGCCTTTCACCTTCTTACGCATTTTACTATCTATACCCTTCGGTCTCCTCCAGCTTTCTTTTACACGTTTATAGCGCCAGCTCTCCTGGCGCTGAAACTTAGGTTTCTTACTCTTTACCTTTCCTCTCTTTTCAACAAGCTTTGCTAGAGTTGTCTTTTCAGGACTCAACTAGTTAACCCTCCAGTTTCTCGTAAACATATATTCCGTCAAGGAACCTCCTCGGATCCCTATTCTTAATCTTCGTCGCCTGCTCTATATTAGCCGCTGTTTGACCGACCTCTTCAATATTCATTCCCTGCACAATTACGTCGTCTCCATTCACAGTGACCTTCACATCACCAACTATCTTCGCAACCCTAGGGGCTCTCTCACCCATGAAATTCGCTATAATAACTTTGTCTCCGTCAACCTTTACTGATATTGGGAAGTGCGCAAAAACTATTTTAAGCTTATATGTGAAGCCCTTCGTTACACCTGTGATCATGTTTCTGATGTGGGCGCAGACTGTTCCAACGCATGCTTTCTCCTTTCTTCTAGACCGGAGGGCTGAAACCTCTATTTCGCCATCTACTATTTCGATTGAAACTGGGAGACCTGAAAAATCACGAATTAATCTTCCCTTTTCGCCCATAACCTCTACGATCTTCCCCTCTACATTAACCTTTACGCCATCGGGAATCTCAACTCTTCTAACTTCAATCTCACGCATCCGGAAGCCTCTCCAAATAAGCTTAATATACGTATGCTAAGAGTTTGCCTCCCATACCTTTCTTTCTGGCCTCTATATGGGACATGACTCCTTGAGGTGTTGAGACAACGAGTATACCCATATTCTTAGCTGGAAGGTAAGTTTTCTCCCACCTTTCAAGATCCTTAACTTTAAAGGAGTATCTCGGTCTTATAGCTCCACACTTATTTATTCGACCTAAGAGTTGAACCCTGAATTTTCCAGCGCGGCCGTCATCAATAAATTCGAACTCACCAATGTATCCATTCATTTGCATAACCCTAAGCACATTCCCAAGGAGCTTTGAGGCGGGCATTATGTAGCATTCTTTTTTACGACGCATCTCATTGTTCATTATGGTTGTTAAGCCATTCACTATGGTGTCCAGGTTCATCCTTATACACCTCCATTACTACTGGTATTTTTTGAAGCCGAGCTTCTCAGCTACCTCCCTAAAGCAGTGGCGGCAGAGATTTAAACCGTACCTTCTTATAATCGGCCCATAGGATCCGCATCTTCTACAGGGTCTGCTGCCCTTACCAAACTTTCGCTCTTTTTTACCGCTTTTCCGGCTCATTTACGCTTTCCCTCCGTTATCTCAACCCCAAGCTCCTCTCTCACGAACGCCATAGACTCTTCAGCTGTTAGTTTATGTTTTGAGCTGATTTTAGATTTTGCACGACGCCTATATTTAACCCTATAGCCGGGTCTACGTAAGGTCACCGACACATCCATGCCTATTATACCCAGATCTGGATCATATTTTGTGCCAGGCATATCTATGTGTTCTCTAATGCCGAATGAAAAGTTTCCAAGCTTATCGAATGAGCTTGCCGGGATTCTGTTATCAACAGCCTCTAAAGCTCTCTTCAGCCTCTCGCAAAACCTCCAGTACAAAACCACTAT
>CAZGXE010000022.1:0-13708 GCA_964529605.1 uncultured Candidatus Bathyarchaeia archaeon
TGCCATCAATTGCATAACAAAGCATCCGTGCATTTTTGGAGCCGGGGACGGGATTTGAACCCATGTCAGCGGGTCTGCAGCCCGCCGCCTAACCACTCGGCCACCCCGGCGACTGAAACATCAAGCTTATTTCACTCTTCCTCTAATAAACTTTTTAATCTTCTTTAAGGTATCCCAGCCACCGAGGGCTCGAAGACTCTCTTTACGAATTCCATTAGATAGTCTATTTGGTTTGTTGCTATTCCAGCGGCCAGCATTGTTAGGCCGAGTAAAAGTATGAGTAAGCCGATTATTCTTTTCTCATCGACTTTCATCCGCCCTTCTCCTTCACCCTTACATTTTCATTATCTGCGCGTGAAGAACGCCGCATATTTCATATATGGCTTCCGAGTGAACATAACCCTTCTCAATGGCCTTTTTAACTATGTTTCGACCGCAGAGGTTCACGATCGTTGACTTCTCAATTAATGCTAGGGCTTCCTCCATGCTTGTCTTGTAGCCATTGTAGAATTCCTCCCTAATTTCGAACACTACACCGTCTTTCTTGAAGGTTTTTCCTAGGATATCGATGTCGCATATGGCTAAAAGCGTATGTTGCCCCCAATTTGTAATCTTAACGTATACCTCCAACCCTATCTCGCTTCTTCACATGCTCAATTATACGCGTCTCACAGGAGATTTTGCGCCGCAGGCCTCGCACACTAGGAAGTTGATTCTCTTCTCCTTAATAATTTTTGTATCAGGCCTTTTGCAAATTGGGCAGAGAACGAATTCCTTCATGTAGCTTCTAATCAACCTATCCAATGTTTCGCATCCGAACTTCCCTTGGAAAACAGCTCTTGAGCCATCTATAGCCCCTGAGGTAGCCATCTCCCTAGCCAAGAATCTTAAGACATGGATTGGGTCTCTATTCAGTACGTCACATATCTCCTTAAAGTTATTCAGGAAGGTTCTTGAGCCGAAGGTTGTGCAGGAAGCCCTCGGAACCTCAAGTCTCTCACGCTTGAAAACCTCAGCTGGAAGCTGATTATACGCTTCATTCAGCATTTCCTCATATTTTAGCTCAGCCATTTCCCGCGTTCTCCTCTAAGATTAGTGAGTAATCGGAGACCTAAAAACTTACCGAAAAATCAGAAGCATTTATGAAAAATTTATAGGCTCTCTCTCTTATAGGCATAGTAAAGTAAAAACATGGAAGAAGGTTTCATGAAGAAATTTGAGAATTTCAGCGAATGGTTCGATGAAATACTCTTTAACGCCGAAATACTGGATAATAGATATCCAGTTAAAGGCTTCGCCGTATACAAGGCTTGGGGCTCAAGAATAATCAAGAACATCCTTAAGATTCTCGAGCAGAAGCTTGAGGAGACCGGGCATAACCCAATGCTCTTCCCAGTAGTAATACCCGAAGACGCCTTCGCAAAGGAGTCCGAGCACATCAAGGGCTTCAGCTCAGAAGTCTTCTGGATTACACATGCCGGTGAAAGGGAGCTAGATAAAAGGCTTCTTCTAAGGCCGACTTCCGAGACAGCCATGTACCCGATGTTCGCATTGTGGATTAGATCCCACTCCGACCTACCATTCAGAGTCTACCAGAGCGTTACAGTTTACAGGTATGAAACCAAGGCCACTAGACCCCTCCTAAGAATGCGTGAGTTCCTTTGGAATGAGGCGCACACAGCTCATCGAAGCTGGGAAGAGGCTGAAAAACAGGTTGAAACAGCCATAGAAATCTACAATTACGTCTTTAAGCTTTTGGGGCTTGGCTACCTGATACTCAAACGCCCAGACTTCGACAAGTTCGCCGGAGCAGTTTACTCCGTAGCCTTCGACGCATGGAATCCGGATGGAAGAGTGAACCAGATAGGCACAGTGCATAATCTCGGAGAAAACTTCGCTAAAGCATTTGAAATAACCTACGAAGACGTGGATGGCACCCATAAAAACGTCTTTCAGACATGTTATGGCTTCGGTGCTAGCCGTGTTCTAGCCGCCGTAATAGCCCAGCACAGCGACGATCACGGCCTCATTCTGCCGCCTGACATAGCCCCGCTACAAGTAGTAGTGGTTCCCATAATCTATAAGGAGACAGCGCGGGAAGTAACCGCCTACGCTAGAGAGGTTTACGAGAAGATTAAAAATGAGGGAATAAGAGCCCACTTAGATGATTCAGAGAACAAGACGCCCGGCGAGAAATTCTATTATTGGGAAATGTTCGGAGTTCCGGTTAGAGTTGAGGTTGGACCTAGAGATCAGAAGGAGAGAAAGGTAACACTTCTCGAGAGAGTTAACCTAAAAAGGAGAATCGTTAACTTCGCAGATCTCATTACAGCCATAAAGGAACTATTCGATGAGGTGACAAAAGGGCTTGAGGAGAGAAGTAACCTAACCCTCAAAAAATTAATTGTTAACGTAACAGACATAGCTTCGCTGAGCAAAGTAATTAAGGACAGGAAAATCGCTAGAGTCTGCTGGTGTGAGAGCATAGAGTGCGCTGAAAAGATTAGGGAAGTATCCGGCGGAGAAATAAGAGGCTATAGGATGGACATTGAGGAGAAACCGAAATTTCCATGCATAATCTGCGGGCAGCCGGCTAAAAGAGTTGTATACGCCGCAAGAGCCTACTGAAGTTTATGGTAAATCTTTCTTCACGGGGAGCATAACGGATCTTGAACATAATAGTTCTTGTAAAGCAGGTTCCAGAAATCGAGAAGGTTAGGTTCGATTATGAGAAGGGTCGTCTAGATAGAAGTTCAGCCGGCGCTGTGACGAATCCGTTCGACCTAAACGCTCTAGAGGCAGCGGTTCAAATAAAAGAGAAGATTGGCGGTTCAGTAACCGCCATAAGCATGGGTCCAACACAGGCTGAAAAAACACTTAAGGATGCGCTTGCAAGAGGGGCGGATAAAGCGATTCTACTCTCAGATGGAAGGTTTGCTGGCGCCGACACCCTAGCAACAGCATACACTCTTGCAGCAGCTATAAGAAAGATTGGTTCCTTCGACCTAATAATATGCGGCGAAAAAACGGTTGACGGCGATACGGCGCAGGTCGGCCCGGAGGTTGCGGAGCTTCTCAATATACCTCATGTAACTTACGTTGAGGAAATTCAGCAAGTATGGGAGGATGAAATAATTGTTAAGGCAAGGATGGAGCGGGAATATCATATTGTGAAGATTGATCTACCGGCCCTCATAACTGTGACAAAGGATCTGAATAATCCGCGTCTTCCAACCTTGAGAGATAAATTGAGGGCTATGCGCACACCGATAACAGTTTGGAAATACGATGATCTAGCTGAGATTGCGGACCCAAAATATTTCGGCTTTAATGGATCGCCGACACGAGTGATTAAGGTTTATGCGCCCACAACTGAAAGAAGGAAGGGGCAACTCATAACCGGAACCCCGGAGGAAATAGCTAGGCGAATCGTGGAAATCCTTAGAAATAATAGAATTCTGAGATGAAGAGAGCATATGAATGGGGAATGCGGTGTTTTAGTTTTCGCCGAGCAGGAGAATGGTGAAATACATAATGTAGTGTATGAACTGCTCGGTAAGGGTAGAGAACTTGCGGATAGACTTGGGAAAAGCCTCTGTACAGTTCTCTTAGGCTACGGTCTTGAGGAAAGCGCTAGGGAGTTAATCTATTACGGCGCAGATAAGGTCTTCCTTTTCGATCACCCATCCCTCAGAGAATTCAACGTTATCCGTTACAAGCAGAACATAGTTAAGCTAGTTAAAGAGGTGCAGCCAGAAATTTTCCTTATAGGCGCAACACGAATAGGAAGAAGCCTAGCGCCTAGAATTGCAGCGTCCCTAAAGACCGGTTTAACAGCCGACTGCATCGATTTAGACCTAGACGAGAAGGGAAACCTAGTGCAGATTAGACCTGCCTTCAGTGGAAACATCATGGCGCAGATAAAGACTGGAACTAAGCCTCAAATGGCCACTGTTAGATATAAGGTGATGAAACCGATTGATAAAAACCCGGATAGGAACGGTGAAATAGTGAAGAAGAATGTTGAATTCATAAAGGACACCGGTATAAAGATCCTGGGCAAAGTCAGCGTTGGAGAGGTGAACATTTCAGAGGCAGATACTATTGTAGCGGCGGGTAGAGGGCTTAAGAGTCCAGAGGACTTCAAGCTCCTAAAAGATCTAGCCAACCTCCTCGGCGGGGTCGTCGGCTCAAGCAGACCCCTAGTTGACGCCGGATGGATAAGTAAGGAGCATCAGGTTGGTTTCAGCGGGAACACTGTGAAGCCGAAGGTTTACATCGCATTCGGCATATCCGGTTCACCTCAGCATCTATTCGGCATGAGATATTCAGATATAATAATTGCTGTAAATAAAGACCCCTCAGCTCCAATCATAAGTGTTTCAGACTACTATGTGATAGGAGATTTATACGAAATAATCCCCCAATTAATTCGTGAACTTAAGAAAATAAGGAACGCGGATCATAATGGCCAGTCATAATAAATCAGATTTAGGCTCCATTACAGAGGAGCTGAGGAAAATACTCGGCGACCAGTGGGTTATAACCCAACGTGAATTCATGGAGAGCTACCTCAAGGACGAAACCCCGGATCCAATTAGACCTAAACCGGCTGAAAACCTAATCCTTGTCAAGCCTTCCTCAACCATGGAGGTTACATCAGTACTCAAGTTCGCAAACGTAAGAAGAATCCCCGTTTTCCCGGTTGGTGGGCGAACAGGTCTTGTCGGCGGAGCTGTTCCAACAGAATCAGGCATAATACTCTCCCTGGAACGCATGAAGAGAATCGCGGTTGACAGAGAAAACCTTATGGCCATCGCGGAGGCTGGAGCCACGTTAGGTGATCTGATCAGAATGGCGGAGGATGCAGGGTTATTTTTCCCGCTTCATCCGGGAGATGAGGGTGCTCAAATCGGTGGGCTAATAGCTACAAATGCCGGCGGGGTCAGAGCCGTAAAATACGGAGTAATGAGAAATTACGTTAAAGGTTTAGAGGCTGTTCTCCCAACAGGTGAAGTGCTATCACTCGGCGGAAGAGTTCTTAAAGACAACACTGGCTATGATCTGATGCAGCTAATCATCGGAAGTGAGGGAACCCTATGCGTCATAACAAAGGCTATAATCAAATTGTTTCCGAAAAGCAAGTTCACAGTTACCTTAATTGTCCCGTTTAACGCCCGCTCAGACGCGCTGAAATCAGTTCCAGAAATATTGAGGTCAGGTGTAGTGCCTCTAGCGATCGAGTATGTTCAGATAAAAGAGATATCGGAGACCGCCAAACACCTAAATGAGAACTGGCCTGTTCAGAAAGGCCCAGCGCAGCTAATAATAATCCTAGACGGAATAAGCCAAGAAGAAGTTTTGTTGGCATGCGAGGAAATATCCCGAGTATGCGAATCTAACAACGCTATAGACGTTATGCTCGCCGAAACATCGGAGGAGCAAAACAGAATCCTAAGAATAAGAAGCAATATTTACACAGCTCTGAAACCAAATATGATAGACATATTGGATGTGACAGTTCCGCCAAGCAATCTGAAAAAACTTATGGATCAGGTTGATGAGATAGCCGCTAAACAGGGCGTTTATTTACCGGTCTACGGTCATGCGGGAGACGGAAACCTCCATGTGCACATAATGAAGGAAGGAATTAAAGATCTAAACATGGCTGAAAAGATAAAGAAAGAAGTGTACAAGGCCGCCGTGGATTTAGGCGGCGTAATAACCGGCGAACATGGAATTGGAAAACTTAGAATCGGAAACTTAAATTCAGTCTTAAACAAGAAGCATCTGGAGATAATGAAGAGCATAAAAAGAATTTTCGATCCAAATAACATACTCAACCCGCATAAGGTTTTACCATGAATCTAAATTTATAAATGGGTTCCACATGCGTTCCCTACCTATAGTTGTCCTATCTCCATGACCCGGATACACAACAGTATCATCCGGCATAATCAGCAGCTTCTCCCTAATGGATCGTATAAGCCTTTCATGTGAAGCTCCAGGTAAATCTGTTCTCCCTATCGAACCGGCAAATAATGTGTCACCGGTGAAAACAACCTTTTCATCCCTGCAATAGAGCGATATGCTCCCAGGTGTGTGCCCAGGCGTATGAACCACCTCAAACTCTAAAAAGCCGACTTTTATTTTGCCCCCATCCTGAAGCGTTAGGTCTGGCGGTGGAGAAACAACCGTTAACCCCAGAAATGGCGTAGATAAGTTCTTTAACGGTTCCCTTAGCATTTCAGCATCCGCGTGGTGAACAGCTATTCGAGCCCCCGTAGCCTCCTTCACCCTTGCATTGCCACTGATATGATCAACATGGCCGTGAGTGTTAACTATGTATTTAACCCGTAAATTGCGTCTAGCCACTTCATTAAGAACCTTACTGCCTTCATTATTAAAACCCGGATCTATCACCAAAGCATCCAATGTTTCCTCACATGCTACCAAATAGCAGTTTGTAAACAGATATCCAACAGTTAATGGTATGATCAGCAAGGACTTATTCACCCTCTAGCATGAAAATCTGCCTCGCCGATTAATAAAAAGATTCTTCTGATCATAAAGAAACAAAAGAGGAAAAATAATCGAACGCCCACACAGAGTTTCAGATCCCGCTTTATTTTAGGAGGAAAGTTTAAAAGCATCTTCTCTCTTCTTAAAGAGAGCTGAGAATATCCGGGAATATGAGTGAGAAGTGAGGAGAAAGGTTTGATAGAATTCTGTCCCAAATGCGGTACTAGGCTAGTGCTGAAGCGTAAGGGAAACTCAAAGGAACCCGTCCTCACATGCCCGAAATGCGGATACGAGAAACCCGCGGAGACATTGATCCCATCCCCGAGAAGGATTACGGAAATCAGACCTGAAGATCACATAATTGTCATTAGCGAAAAGGAGCAAAAACTTAAAACCCTCCCCGTAATCACGATTGAATGCCCAAAGTGCGGAAACAACCTTGCATATGTTTGGCAGGTGCAAACAAGAGGCGCTGATGAATCCTCAACACAATTCTTCAGATGCACCAAATGCGGCTACACCTTCAGAGAATACTCGTAAATGCAAAGTAACCTGCGAATAGAACATTAGGAGGGGCTACGCTAAAAATTAAAGAATTTTCTTCTAATAATCCTCTCGGTCGTGAACAACTCTTATTTTCCGATAATAAACTTTTAGGGCCTCCTCAATTGATTCTAACTTTCTGGTGAGCATTTAGGAAAGATTATAAAAGAAAAGAGACCTTCCCCATAGGGTAGGCGCCTTTTCATTCCCAGCTATATCAATGACCCACGCTTGCTTTTCCCGCAATTAAGGATGGCAAAATTATATGTAGTTTTCTAGGCAATTTAAAATATGGATGTGGCAAGTGAATGCCCACTTCAAGCCTGCCCAGATCCCTTCTTTCACTAGCCCTTTTATCTCTTCTTCTCCTAATATGCGCAGTTTTCATAGACCTAATATTTCCATTAGAAGTTGAGGGAACCCTAACGCTAACAAGGATTAGGGGTGAACCCATCAATCAAATCACAATCTATATGCCTATACATCAAAATGAAAATGTATTCAAAGTTTATAGGATGGAGGCTGCCTCCCCAAAAGGAGCATGGTCTGCTTCACCAGGATCTAAAGGAGCTGACGAATATCCGGACTACTGGATTCTCGACGGGCCTCCCCTAGAGTCTGGTGAAACCCTCCAAGTGAAATTCGCTATGAAGTATGATCGAAACATAAGTTATGAGGAATATACGTTGAGGGTAGTTGCAGACGTGGAGACCGAGGCCCCTGTAACCATATACAGAAGTTATCTAGTGGATGTTGTAGCCGTTTTGGCAGAATATAAGATTCCTATGGGATTATCTTTTGGAGGTTTAACAATAGCTTTAGCGGTAGCCGCCTTTGTATCCGCAAGAAAGGCTGAGGCCCCTCTAGCTTCCTACAAGCCTGAAGAAGCGGAACCACTATGCCAAGCAGCGCCTCCCATGGAAGGCGAGAAGTGTAAGGAATGGCGCTATGTATGCATCAGGCTCTTCGTAGTGGACAGGTGTGGCGGAATTAGAGATAACCCTGAAAGTAAGCCAGGCCTCTTACGGGACGTAAAATATAACTGTAAAGGCTTCGGAGATCTAAGCCAAAAAGCCGTGGATAGCATTCTAAGGCTGATTGAGGATGCCAACAGGATATGGGCTGAATGCTGTATAAAGCTAGTGCCATGTGTTGATGAAAAAGGCAGACCCATCTTCAAGGCTATAGATCCCCGAGAGTTTAAGGTTGAATTATCTGAAGAAAGGAAGTTCCCCGTAGAGTTCCAAGATAGGAAGATTTATCTTGAAGCCGAAATCACCTACACAATAGACCCCTGTCAGCTTCTAGATGGTAGAAAACTTGAAGGCTGCTATAGCTTTAAGAATTCCAACGTTAATGTTAAAATTGTCTGGAAGAGAGGTAGAAGGCGCATACTTATTGATGACCCAGCCTACGAACCAGGGAAAGAGGTTGGAATCCAACACTATAGGAAATGGGTTAATGACCAGATTAAACTTTACAAAGCCCAGCTGGGTGATGAAAAAGTTAGAGAGTTAAAAGAGAAGGCTAAAAAAGAAGGAATAGACCCCGACAAAATGCTTGACCTTCTAAAAGAAGCCGCAAACAGCCTCCAAAGCCTCCTTGATAAGGGGCTAAAGAAGGTGGATGGAGGTTTAAGTGTAAAAATCCCAGTATCTCTTTTCCAGATTTTCAAGAAGATTGTGGATGAAACCTATGGAGAACGTTGCATAGACGTGTTCATAGTGGAAGACTATGCTGATAGCTGGTATAGAAAGAAGGAAGCCGGATTCGCTGAGATGCCTGGCCGAGGAATATTCCTTGATGAACCTGTTGTTGAGAAATGCCAAGGCAATGTCCTAGCTCATGAGGTTGGACACAACTTAGGATTGCCTCATCATGAAAGCAAGGATAATGTTATGCATCCTTCCCCGGGGAGAGATCTAACTGAAGACCAATGTAGAAAAGTTAATGAACATTTAAAAGAAGATGCTGGAAAGGCTAAAGCCGCCTGCCCCAAAGAAGTTGAATCATATCAAAAAAGAAAGAAAGAAGCAGCTGAGAAAGAAAAGAAAAAGCCAGCTGCTCCAGAAAAGCCTCCTAAACCAGAAAAGATTAAGCCTCCAGCACCACGAGAGGCCCCTCGGAAGCTTGAGGAAATAGAGAAGATTAAAAAGAAAATGTCAGAGCTTGAAAATGAGATTCGAAGTAAAGAGCACCTCATTAGACGAAATTATATTCCGGAAATGAGAAGGATTCTTAGAGATCTTGGGGTTGACGAAAGCGATATTGAAGGAGATGACATTGAGAAGTGGATATTGCCCGAAGGCTGGGAGGATTATGAGAACCTGCGCAGATTGAGAGAAGGCTATTATAAGCTCAAAAATGAGATCGAAGGGTTAAAGAAGAAGATCGAAGCTTTACGTCAAAAGTTGGAGAAAGCTGAATCTAAGTAAAACCCCAGTAACATTCAGAACGAATAAACAAGATGCGAAAGAAAAGAGTAGAATGCTGCTCCGAGAATATCGAAGCTTTTCATTCTAAGAAATTGTGCAGTTTTAATGGGGGAAATTATTAAAAAGGCTTCCCCGCTAAACTTACATTTACAAGTTGGAGTCTGAAAGGTATAAGTTATAAAGAGGGTTGTGAGAATAAATAAGTAAGGTTAAAACATGGAATAAACGTTGGAGGGCGCCTTCTTGTTTAGGATGAAGATTTCGGATACAAAAACGTTCAAAAACGTCCTAAATGCACTGTCCACAATAGTTGATGATGCAACCTTCACCATAGGGCCTGACGGAATAAAGCTGAGATCCATGGATCCCTCGCGTGTGGCAATGGTTGACTTTGAGATGCGTAAAGTGGGCTTCGATGAATACGAGGCTGCGGAGGAATCTAAAATATGTATAAATCTAAGTGATTTTTTAAAGCTGCTTAAACGGGCTGGAAGCGGCGACATCATCGAATTATCCTTGGATGAGACGACTGGAAACTTCTTAGTTAAAATAATGGGCAGATACATGCGTACGTTTATCATGCCAACTTTAGAGGCTAGTGAGGAGGAGGTTCCGGAGCCTAGAATAGAATTCAACGCGAAAGTAACCCTTGCAACAGATGACTTTAATGAAACACTTAAGGATGTGGCTTTAGTGAGCGATAATGTTCGAATAGAAACGGACGGCGAGAACTTAATAATGAGCGCTAAGGGCGATATAGGTGGAGCTAAGATAGAAATAAAGAAGGGAAGCGATGCGCTCCTATCACTCGAGGCTAAGGAACCCTCGAGGGCAACCTTCAGCTTAAGCTATCTCACTGAAATTGTTAAGGCAGCCTCAGCCACATCCGATCTTGTGACACTGGAGTTCTCAACCGACATGCCGATACGGCTAGACTTCAGACAACGGTATGAGGGGAAGCTCATGTATCTCCTGGCGCCAAGAATAGAAGTTGAATAAGCGCATAATCAGCAGTTTCCAGCTAATCACCCGGTGGAGGGAAAAATAATATACTGACCCAAAGTGACATGGCAAAGTATCCATTTATCCCGGAAGCAGCTGAGGAAGTTAAGAAACTAGATTTCAGAATAGAGGATGTTTTAGAGGATAACTACAAATCTATACTCACGAGGGCTGAAGAAAGAATTATTGAGGCCATAACCAGCAACCCTCCGGAGGTTAGCTATAACCCGCATAAATATAGAGGCGATGTGGAAGTACTATCCCTCCCAGTTGCAGTAGCTTTAGTGGCTGCACTCGCCAATGATTACATTAAGAGACGATACGCATTGGCTGAGGCAAGGAGGGCTTACGGGCTTCTAAAAAATGAAAGTGAAGAAAAAATTGTTGAGATAGCGAAAAAATTCCGTTGGAAAATAAGAATTTCAAATGAGAAGATGGGATTCATAAAATTTGATTTCGCCCTCAACTTCATAGATTACCTACGGAATACAGCGTCCTTCCACGAGAAAAACTGGAAGCTAGTGAATAAGCCGGTTCTAAAGGGCGAAGTATACTTGTCCAAGCAGCAGACCGTCCGCCTACTGCAGGAAGAAATCCGCCGTTACATTGAATCAAAAATAGATCCAAAAGTTCGGGCGGTTCTCCCGAAGAGCATTCTTGAGCGGGTGGAAAGGCTTAGGCAGATGTTTTCTGAAAGAATGAAGGAGGCCCCGCCTGAAGATCTCTCATCCCTCGGCGTTGCCGATGAGGCCTTCCCGCCTTGTATAAGGCAGCTTTACGAGGCAGTTAAGTCTGGCCGACATATCTCCCATGTCGGCCGCTTCACACTCACATCTTTCCTCATACATATAGGTATGGATCAAAACATGATAATCGATCTCTTCCGTAAATCATCCGATTTTAATGAGAGGCTTACTCGCTATCAAATCGAACATATCGCTGGTGAGAGAGGTTCAGGAACAAAATATATCCCGCCCAAATGCGACACTCTTCAAACTCACGGAATATGCCCTGGAATGGATAACCTATGTAAGAGAATTAGGCATCCACTAACCTACTACCTCATAAAAATGAAAAGTGTTAGAGGAAAGAAGGCCAAAGATGGCAAATGAAAGAAAATAGTCAAACGTTCGTCCGCGAGAAATTCTCTGAATTCTACAATGAAAACATCGATAGGATTGAAGCTCCAAGCTCAATTGAGAAGAGAGAATTCGGCTTTACAATTTTCAGAGAAAGCATCATGATTAGACACAAAGGCTTCATGAGAGCTGAGGACCTAAAAGAGTTCATAAAGAGAATTGTTCCGTCGAATGTCTATTATTCAGCAGCCTACTACAGTATGCCTGAAGCTAAAATGGAGGACAAAGGATGGCTCGGCGCAGACCTATTCTTCGACATAGATGCAGATCACATACCAACCAAATGTAATAAGAAGCATGATGTGTGGATATGCAGGAAATGCGGTCAGAGGGGAAGAGGAAAAACACCCCCTAGATGTCCAAAATGCGGCAATGGAAGCTTCGAAGAGAAGACTTGGCCATGTGAAATATGTCTGGAAACTGCGAAGGCTGAAACCATAAAACTCATAGATATTCTAACAAGCGATCTAGGCTTCTCCCCGTCAGATATAAGATGCTCCTTCAGCGGACATAGAGGCTACCATGTTAAAGTTGAGAACGAGAATGTTCTCGGTTTAGAGTCGGTTGCCAGAAAAGAGATTGTTGATTATGTGACTGGAACCGGAATAGACGTGGCGTTTCATGGGCTCGAGGAAATCAGCCGCGGTGGGACGAAAATTCTCACCGGCCCAAGTCTCGGTGACGCTGGCTGGCGTGGACGGGCAGCCAGAGGAACATACGAGTTTCTTTTGACGGCCACAGCCAAGGACTTAAGAGCATTAGGCCTAAGAAGAAATGTTGCTGAGAAAATAATCGCAAATAGAGAAGCGATACTTGAGAGCTGGAAGACCAGCGGCCCATGGAACCTAGTGAGCGGTTTAGGATTAGAGGGTTGGAGAAGAATAATCAGGCGTGGAGTAGCCCTTCAATCCGTTAAAATCGACACGGTGGTCACAGTTGACATCCACCGTTTAATACGTTTACCCGGCTCCCTTCATGGAAAAACAGGCTTACTTAAACTCTCTTTCCCAGCAAGTGAGATCGAGAGTTTCGACCCTCTCAAAGAGGCCGTTGCATTCGGGAACGAAAGCGGCAAGATTAAAATATATGTGGAGGAAGCCCCAAAATTTAGGTTGGGGGAAGAAGTTTTTGGACCCTTCAGAAAACAAACGGTTAACCTCCCGCTTCCAGCGGCAATCTTCCTTCTATGCAAGAATGCAGGTAGGGTGATAAACAAGCATGTACGATGAACTCTTCAAAATCTGGAGGAAGGAAAGAGAAAGCATGAACCTCCAGCATCTCCCAAAGGACTTCTATACGCGGTTGGCAGATTACATGCGTAAAATTCGGGAAGAAAGACGGATGATGGATGAAGAATCCGTTAGAGGCAAGCTCCTCAAAAAAGAGGAGGAGAATGTTAAAAAGATGATCAGCGACCTAATCCAGCTAAGATATGAGAAAATAATGCGTCTAATCAAAGAAATGGAGGTTGCGCCTCTAGCTGCATTAACAGAGGAAGAAGAAAGCCTATATAATGGACTATCAAACCAGACTGAAATCTATCAAACCTTCCTAGAAGACATCCTTCGGGGGCGAAAACCAGAAATCAAGCATCCTAAAGCCAGAGGCTTCATTGTTGTCCGAATTCTCAAGGATATACCGCAAATAATCGGTACCGACATGAAAACATACGGCCCATTCAAACCGGAGGATATAGCCACCCTACCGGAAGAGAACGCAAAAGCCCTAATAAAGCAGGGAGCAGCCGAAGAAATAGAAGTCCGGTAAATTCATCCCAACCTCAACCTTATATAGGGGAATCAGCAAAATTTATATCGGGGAAAAGGTTCAATCAAAATCTTGCAGAAATGTTTCCCTTTAGCATGCACCCTCTCAACAAAAGGTTGAGAGGGGAAGGGTGAAGTGAGAGCTTACTCTCACGATGAACACCACGCATAGGCCCAACGTCAAACAGACGCTGAATCCGAGTAGACCCGACACGCCGACGCCGTCTGGTGGATGGCTCGGCTTGAGCGCCGAAGAAGGGCGTGGCAAGCTGCGATAAGCCCCGGGTAGGCGCATGCAGCC
>CAZGXE010000023.1:0-13576 GCA_964529605.1 uncultured Candidatus Bathyarchaeia archaeon
GACTTTTATGCTGGAGAATCCTTACACCCCATCTCTTCACAGGTCCTTGAAAGCCCTTCCCCTTTGATACAGCAATTACATCCACAAACTGCCCTTCCTTGAAAACTTCCTCAGCCGAGATCGTCTTGCCTAGGAGTTTCTTAGCGTACTCAAACTGCTCTTTAAGTGTACCTCCGCCAATCTTAATCTCCATTAGATCAGGCTTCTTCTTCGGAACATTAGTTAACCTTGGTTGCGTAGCTGCTAAAACCCTGAACTCAACAATCTTATCCAGTGAGCTCTCAATCTTTTTTAGACTATCCTTAATTTTGTCTTCATTAGATTCCTTAGGAACAGTTATTACCCTTTCGAAGTCTTTAGGTAACGGATTAGCCCAAACTTCTGTTAGTGTTTTCAGCCCATTCTCATCCCTTACGTATGCGCGAATTGCAGCTATATACATCGGAGGCGTATCAATCACGGTGACTGATTGAACTATCTCTTTACCAAAGTTCGGTGAACCAGGCTCATCATCAACAATTATTGCGTAGGTCATACCGGCCTTATAGCCAGCGAAACCCAAGAGTACAGGTCCCTCTTTAACCTCGGGCCAATAACGTATTCTTCCAATCGGATGTGAAGCCCTACCTCTAGGTAAATAAGCTAACGAACCTCTTTTAGGGGCATTAACCTTTCTATGGCCCACCGGTCTTCAATCTCCTAATTTTTATTCTCTTTTTCTGCTCTCTCATCAAATAAGAGAAATAAGTTATAAACCTTTCTTTTCCAGTCAGATTCATTCACTCCTCCATCTTTGATGAGAAAATAAGTGAGTGAAATTTTATAATACATAAGGAAGTATGCTAAAGTTGAAAAGAGAAAACTAGTGATTTGTGGTGGATGAAGCTTGAGTCTTCCAGAAATATTGTTGAAAGAGAAGATTAAGAGTTTTCTTGAGGAAGACATAGGCTTAGGCGACATAACCTCCGAGCTTATTATTCCATCTGGAGTTAGGGTGCGCGCACAGATAATTGTGAAGGAACCTGCTGTTATAGCTGGACTACGTGAGTTAAAGGTTATATCCGACATGATCAATGCGAAGATTTCATGGTTTGTTGATGAGGGGGATGAGGTGCCCTCGAACACCGTTATCGCCGAAATCAAAGGGGAGGGAAGAGCGATTCTAGCTGTTGAAAGGGTGGCGTTAAATATTCTCTCTCGGATGAGTGGAATAGCTACGGCTACACGGAAGCTGCTGAAAAGGGTTAAGAATACTGGAATTAATGTGTGCATAGCTGCGACCAGAAAAACAGCCCCGGGATTACGCTACTTCGATAAGAGGGCTATTGTGGTTGGCGGAGGAGATCCGCATCGTTTTAGGCTTGACGATCAAATATTAATCAAGGATAATCACATAGCTATTGCGGGTGACATAGAAAACGCCCTGAAAAGAGTCCGCTCCTCAGCGAGTTTTTCAAAGAAGGTTGAGATCGAAGTTAAAACATTTAATCAGGCTGTGAAGGCTGCAAGATTAGGAGCTGACATAATAATGCTTGATAATATGACCGTTGATGAAGCACGTGAAGTGATAAACACTCTGAGAAGGCTAAGGCTTCGCGATAAGGTTCTCATCGAAATCTCAGGTGGAGTAAAGGAGGAAAATATAGTGGAATACGCTGAACTTAAGCCGGACATAATCTCTATCGGTGAACTAACACATTCGGTTAAATCCATCGACATGAGCCTAGAAATCATTAATGTCGAGAATTGAATTTAATAGGTGCTATTCGCTAGGGCCTCCTTAATTGCTTTAATTACAGTTGATGCCGGTGCATCAGTTTTTATTCCTCTACTATGGAAGTGTGTACGCAGAGCTCCAAAACCAATCCGCCTAATCTCCTCAATAACATTTTCTATTGGGGGAATGGGCTTATTCATCTTATCACAAATTTTATCAGTAACATAATAGGTAATAGGTGCATCTGCTTCCTTCCTAATTAGCGAAATAGTTCTTTCAGTCGCCCTGTTCATATGTTCGAGCTCAATTAGGGCTTTATTCATAAGTGTGCAAAATTCGCTGTCGGCTATTTTTCCAAGCCATAATGGTCCGGCAATTTTTAGAGATGACCCGCACTCCACGCATTTAGGGCTTAAGTCTATTAGTGGCATCCCGTAGTGGGCTTCTCTATGAAAACATTTAAAGCAGTGAAGCAGACAACCCATTTTCCTCAAGGCTTCATCCGCTTTTTTCACGCCATACTCAATCAACGCATATAATCTAATATAGTGATTTGTACTGTGGCTGAATAATATCTTTATGCCAATGTTATGTTTAGCTGCCGTCACCGCTAAACAGCCAGCTAAAAGTCTTACGGCAATTTCATGGCAATATTCGGTTCTTAATGATAATCCGCCATACTTCCTAAGCGCTACCCTAGGGTAGACACCGCATAATGGAGCCATATCAGTTGCGGTTAAAGCCAATAAACCTCCATTTCTTAACGCCCTGATAGCTGAGTCAATGTATGGAGCTGGGGAGCCGAAGGGGTCTACATCTATAAAATCAAACCTCTTATGAGGCATAGCATGCTTGGCTAAAAACAAATTTGCATCTTCATTCGCCGCAAAAACCTTTCCAACCAGACCGTTCAATCGAATATTATACTGAGCCATTTTGTAAGCTTTCTCATTTATGTCATTAATATACACGCGGTTTACCCCCTTAATCTCCTTAGCGAACCGTATTCCCCTAATGCCACAGCCAGCTAAGGGTTCGGAAACATTTAGCTCCCTATTAACAATTTTTTGATAAGATTTAAGGGCTAAAACAGCTATATCTCGGCATGTTTTCATGAGAGGATTATAAAAGACAGGCGCCTTAGAGGGGGCGTAATCCCACGCGCCTCTTTTAAAGGCTTCAAGCTTTGGAATAACCGCATTAACCGTGCCCTCACGTATAATCTCCACTGGAAAATCAAATTTCAAGCCTAATCCCCGCATTTAGTTTTCCTCACTCTTTTTCCTGTCGAAATCTCAAGACGGCTGGGACATAAGATCCAGTGGATTCTCCGTTTCACATAATCATTTTCAGAGACTTCCATAACTTCCCTCACTGTACTCTCAATGATTTCCCTTTTCTCTCTGCCCCATCAAGCTCTCTTACTTTAGGAATTTAAATTCTAACTTCAATCATTTATTATCTTTCCTAAAGTTGTGTCTTAGGAAAGAACGGAAAATATGGAAAGTTACACGGTGCTTCTTCTCCCTTTGAGAATTAAACTTTTATAGATTCGCTTTCCTTTAATTATTCTTTAGAATAATGGTGATAAGGACAATTGAAGTTTAAGAAACTAGGCTGGAATGGCTTTTTACTTGAGATTCCGGAAGAAATGCGGTTGACAGCTGAGGGCGGAAACTTTTATTCAGGCTATCTCAAGTTAGAGATGGAAAACTTTTTAATCGAGATTAAGTGGGAGCCATATCAACCGAAGAAACCCAAACCTTTAGCTGAAATAGCCGACTCATTTATCAAAAATGTTAAGAAGACTATTGAAAAGAGAAGTAAAAAGAAGATTGATTTAAAAGTTGAAAATTCAGGAAACATTTTCATCTCATCTCACAATGCCTATTATATGATTCTTAATTCCGGGACAAAACTATATGAACCTGTTTACCTATGGAACTGCGAGGAGAGCAAGCGGATAATAATAGCCCATTTTATCTCGCCGTTATCTAAAGATCAAAGCAGAGAGATTGTTGAGCACATGATCAGTTCGCTTAAATGTCACGAAAAGAAAAAGGAAACGGTCCCATGGATTGCATTAAATTTACGTTTTAACATACCGGCTTCATTCTTACTTTCTGAGAGAAAGATGACTGTCGGTAGAACCTACCTAATATTTGACGAACGGAGTCCTTCCGCATTCGTTGAGAAAGGTAGAAGTTTGATTGTCGAGTATTTCTCTATGGCTGACATAATATTTGAAGGTTTACATAAAAATCTTGATGTATGGTTCCAAAAGAAATACTGGAAGGACTTAAAGAAGCGTCGAAGAAACATTACTTTTCAAACCAGCGAGGCTGGAAGATTTAGGCGGCATAATGCGATATATAAGCGTGGAATTAAAAGATCCGGTCTACTAACGAGAAGAACGACGCTCTGCGAAAATCTAACATGGTATTGCTCAAATTCAAACCGAATCTATTCAATAACCTATTTATCTTACATTAGTAGACCATTCTTCCTTAAACGAAGATTAAACCAAGAAGAAGACAAAAGAATCATGCGGGAACTTTTATCCTCATTTAAATGTCATTTCTAAGCGCTTGATGCTATCCTCCGTAAATCCTGGCATCTCAACCTTACTGTTTCACGTAGTTTCTCCCTAAGATCCTCACCTGAAAGTTTAGATTTTCTGATAAGTTTCAATCTTTCCGCGAGCTCCACATCTCCTAAAAAGCGGATCCAACGCTCAAAGTCACCGCGTGATGAATGGAACTCTAAGGTTTTCAAATCAATATTTCCAATTTTCTCGCAGAAGTCTTCTAAACTGTCTGAGGAAACCATTAAAGGCTTGCCTACTTCACTATAAAAATGGAACGCTTCCTTCGGCGAGACTCTGTTTAAAATCTTTTTAGCCAGATTTCCATTAATCTTTGGAAATCCCAGAGCTTCCTTCCCTAAATCCGTTAGTGAATAAAATCCCTCGCTGGATCTCCTCACATAACCACGCTTCCTAAGATTTAAAAGATGCATGTTAATACGTCGAACGTTTAGCTTGCTCTCTTTCACAATATCCTTCAAATAGGCAGGTTCGCCGATCCTCCAGAGCGTCTTCAGAAGATCTATTCTAATCTTGCTCATTTTATTCATTCTCAATCATCTCATCTTATATTAAGAGAAAATGATTATTTAAAGCCGTAACATTTCATTATTTACTGTCTAAAAGATGTATATGCGCTGAAGCAAACGTAATGATTGATGGAAACAAAACCTTATGCAGTTCTCTACTCAATATTTGAATATCTCTCAGGAAGAGGATCTGGAAGTTGAATGTGAAAAGATTAAAAGATTTTGAGCTGATTGGGAAGAAATCTGCAAAATCCTTAAGATTCATGATTTTTCAATAATGAACTTGTGGGAGTTAACGTGATGAACGGGCTTAGAAAAGATTATCTGCTAGATCGGTGGGTTGTAATCGCTCCTCGGAGGAGAAGAAGGCCTTCAGACTTTAGAAGAGAAAAAGATAGAGAAACGGGAAGGAGATTAGCATGTCCATTCTGTCCTGGAAATGAGCACCTCACTCCGCCAGCATCTCTTATCTACTTGTTGAAAAATGGTAAATTAGAGAAGACTAAAGATAGCGACAAGGTTCGCCGTAAGGGATGGATTATTCGATGCATTCCTAATCTGTATCCTGCGTTCTCACTGCCGAAGGCGGAATCTGAATCTCAAAGAAGTGAATGTGAGCATACATGTATAAAGGCGTTTGGCCATCATGAGGTTTTGATTGAGTCGCCAAATCACGATGAGCATCCAAGTGTAGCTAGAGTCTCCCAGCTGATTTATGTAATAAATGCTCTTAAGGATAGGGTGGCCTTTTTCCTGACGAGAGAATACGTGAAATATGTCTCAATATTTAGGAATTATGGCGCTAGCGCAGGTGCATCCCTATCTCACACCCATACTCAGCTCATAGCAATACCGATGATTCCAAAGATGCTGGAGGAGGAGAGGGCTGCAAGCAAAAGATATTATGAGGAAAATGGCCGCTGCATCTTCTGCGATATACTGAACAGAGAGCTTAAAAGTGAGCGCTTCATATGGGATAATGGTAAATTCATCGTGTTTGCACCTTGGGCTTCACTAAATCCA
This sequence comes from uncultured Candidatus Bathyarchaeia archaeon, assembly GCA_964529605.1. GTDB lineage: Archaea > Thermoproteota > Bathyarchaeia > Bathyarchaeales > DTEX01 > DTEX01. The sequence goes on from CAZGXE010000023.1 coordinate 5,855, forward strand.
TTTGAGTTCTGGATTTTCCCAAAGAGACATCATCAGTCCATTCTTGAGCTCACAAAGGATGAGGTTAAGAGTCTCGCTGAAGCCCTTAGAGTTAGCCTTGGTGGATTGAAAAGCCTACTAAATGATCCGCCGTACAATTTAGGCTTCCACATGATGCCGGATAAACACTATCACTGGCATATTGAAGTTTATCCTAAATTAGCCGTTTGGGCTGGATTTGAAAAGAGCACCGGAATGTACATTAACACGGTTCCACCTGAAGAGGCGGCAGAGAATCTTAGAAAAGCATTCGAGAATGAAGAGAAAACTCTTTAAGTAATATAAAAAAATGGAAATGAATTAGTTTATTAAAAAATTAAGGGGATTAAGTTAACTATATATGCTTAAGACCTTCCTTATTCCATTAATTGTTATGAAATATTTCTTTGATCCAGAATCTGTCATGATCTTAACGTACTTGTTTTCCATAAGCTTTGTAAGCTTTTGTTCAGCTTCAGATGGGTTCATTGCAGTCCACTGAGATATTTCTTCAAGCGTCAATGATCTCTCTGGATTTATTGCACCGATATTATGAAGCATGCATAGGAGATATATTTCGTCCGGTATGGAGGCTAAATCACGCATTTTTACTTCCATCCCGAAATAGCTTTTTCGTAAACCTCAATTGTTCTTTTAGCCATAGCATCCCAACTATAAAATTCTTGAATCTTCCTTTTAGCATTTTGCACAAGCCACGACGCATAACCAGAATCAGATAAGATTTTGTTTACTCCCCACGCTATTGAATTCGGATTTTCTCTGTAAGCCAAAAAGCCGGTACGGTCATGCTCAATTATCTCGTTTAAACCGCCGGCATTGCTGGCTACAACCGGTATGCCGGCAGCCATCCCTTCTAAGGCAACTATACCGAAGGGTTCATATATGGATGGGACCACAAGAACATCCGAGCTTAAAGTTAGCTCAATCAAATCTTGATCTGGCAGAAATCCTAAGAAAGTTATCTTATGCTTGTATCCGGTTGAAGCCGCTAGGTTCCATAGGTGATCCTTAGACCATCCGTCCCCAACTATGACTATTCTGGCTTCAGGATGCTGATTAATTATTTGAGGCGCTGCTCTAATCAAGTATTCCACACCCTTCTGAGGAACAAGTCTCCCGACGAAGAGCACTATTCTCTCCCCTGGATCTATACCGAAGCGTCTTTTAACATTTTCACGGTTAACATTGATGTTATATTTTGACGCGTCGATGGCGTTGGGAATCACATCGATCTTCTCGCTTGGGAGATGGAAGTGGCCCTCAACCTCATGTTTCATAGCGTTACTTGTAACGATAACCCTCTTGGACTCATAGGTCATCCACCATTCAATCCCGTCTATAAGATAGGAGTCTGAACTATGAAGCCCATGTGATCTGCCAACTTCAGTACTATGTATAGTTGAAACTAATGGCACTTTCAGGTAGTGTTTTGAAGATATGCTTGCAAATGCTACAAGCCAGTCATGGGCGTGGATTACATCAAAATCAATCTCTTTACTCAAAATCCCAATCTTCTTTTCCATAAAATGGTTGAAGAGTAGAGTCCACACTATGAAGTTTGGATGCCCTAGCTCTATAAGTGTTCGATAAACTTTCACGCCTCCAGCTTCTTCATACTGAGGAGCCCCAGGAAAATCCAGCGTAATAACATACACAGAATGCCCAATTTTTGCAAGGGCCCTTGCAAGATCATGACAATGTCTAGCTATTCCACCAACTATTCTAGGCGGGTACTCCCATGTAAGCATACATATGTCCATGGATAGTCGAGGCAACCTGTAATCCAAAGACATTTAAGGCAATTCATAATTTATCAATTTTTCTACTAACAAATCAAGCTAGGTAATTTTCCTAATGGTTTAATGCTGAGACCATGCTTAATCAGAAACTTTTCAAACTCTAGGAAGACGGGGCTCTCAGTCTCATTAATTTTTAGACATAGATTCTTCCTTCTGGAGAGAGGGCTTATATCATATAGGGCAACCTTTCTGAGTAGCATAGGTTTAGCAACTAGTAAAGTTAGGACGCTGTCTGGAATAGCATTCTGAGATATCCAAGCAATATGAGAAACATCAACTGTTCTACACATGTTCCCTTCCCTGATGCATTGACGTGAATTCAAGATAACTCTCCTGAAGGTCTCTGGAAAAATCCGATGGGTAAACACCAAATAATGATATTTGTCTCCAGCTTTCACTAAATCTTCATGTTCAAAAGTTATCCAACCCTTGGTAGTACATAGATTTTTGAACTCTTCAATAACCTCCCAAAAATCTAAGAAATGAAACATTTCCTCCAGCTCTTCAAACAAACCTTGAAATAAAATTCTTTTCCTATGATTTATCCTTTTCTTTTTTCTAGAAGTTAAGGAGATTGTAATCTTGTTCTTCCATGACAATTTTTCGGAAGGAATCATTGTTCGAAACAATACTTTATTAGTAAAAATTCTTCTCTAAATAACGCGTTCTTGCTAACATAAAGGTTGAAGATTAGCGAAAAAATCTGACCTAAAACTATTGCTGAATAACTTCATTATATATTCTTATGGTGTTTTCTGCCACTATTTTCCATGTGAAAGCCTCTAGAACCCTCTTCCTAGCGTTTGCGCCGCATTTTCTTCTCAAGTTCTCATCTTCTAAAAGAATAGTTGTGAACTTAGCTATATCATGAGGATCGTAGGGATTTATGTGGAAGCCGCACTGGTTTGGACCGTATGGGATCACCTGCTCTCTCATGCCGCTTACGCCCCTAGCGCCTACAACAACCGGCTTAGCCATGCTCATAGCTTCTGTACAAACTATTCCAAACGGCTCGTATTTAGATGGGAAGACACATACGTCCGCAGCTGCATAGTATTTTATCCTAAGGTCTTCAGGTATAAACTCGTATTTTAGGATGACTTTATCTTTTAAGTTGAGTCTGGAAACCTCGTTTCTGAGCAGATCCTCCTGCTCTCCAAGGCCGACTATCACAAGCTTAGCCTTAGGAACCCTGCTCAAAATCTCAGGCATCGCAAGCACAAGTGTGTCTGCACCTTTAACCCAGGTTAATCGGCCAATGAACAGTATCATGTATTCGTCCTCAGCTATTCCAAGGCTCTTTCTGACTGCCAGCTTTTCTTCAGGCGAGATCTTCTCTGGAGAATATCTTTCAGCATTTATCCCATTATGAACTACCCGAATCTTTTTTTCATCGTAGCCTAAGCTCATAAGATGGTCTCTCATAGCGTAGCTTACGGTTACAATCCTTTCAGCGTAGTCAGCTGAGAGCCTTTCTAGACGTTTTATCGTGTCTGAACCGTCTCCTGTTCGCCCCTGCTCTGTACTATGGAAGTGAAATATGAACGGTTTGTTTAGACCTCTGCTGACCAGTATTCCAGCTATGGAGCTCAGCCAATCATGCGAAACCAGCAGATCGACCTTTCTCTTCTCAGTTCTAACTAGGTCGTTTATCAGCTTGCTTGCTGAAAGAATGTTATAGAGAAATACGTCGCCGAAGAATTTTTTCCCACTATCAGACCAACGCTGTACTTCCTCGGGTATAAACATTGGTAACAGTAGGCTGACATTCATGTTCTCAACTATTGGCCGGTGCACTTCTACGCCTTTATATATGTCCCTTGTCGGGGCGTCCTTGGCATGCATAGCGAAGAGAGTGACATCATGCCCCATCCTAACGAATTCTCTGGTTATGTATTCCGCATATGTTCCGAGACCGCCGACAATATATGGAGGAAACTCGTAAACGAAGAAAACTATCTCCATCTTGCATTCTCCTAATCTACTGAAACAGACGATGCTTCGGGGAGGATTTAATATTTTCCTCTACTCTTTAAAAAGGTTTTAGTAAAAATCTGTTATTTGATGAAATAAATTAAGCAAACTCAAGATCAGAAGGTTTTAGGTGAGAAAGTTCTCGCCTTTTTTGATGCGTCTTCACTAAGATTTCTTAATTCTTTTATTCTTTTTCTGAGTAAAGCTAATAGTGCGCGGCGGAGGCTCTCTTTTTTCCTCTGCTCTCTTGTTAAATTCGCTATTTTAGTGGCCAATGTTTTATCGCCCACAACATTAGCGATCCATCTCTCAAAATCTCCCCTGCTTATGTGGAAAATTATTGATTCAACGCTTACTTTTTTAAGTGCCTCATAGAATTCTTCAAGGCTATTTGCTACAATATTGGTTGGTGAAGCAAATCCGTAGAAGAATCTGAAGCCTTTATCTGCTGGAACACGTCTCAATAAACGTTTATATTTGAACTCAGGCTTAGTAGCCTCAACCTCGCATCTAGCCTCAAAATCTAATAGTATACCCACATATGTAATGAAGGCTTCCATCGGACTTCCATACGGGCTGAATAGATTATGAATCATACCTGCTTCACCCCCCTTAGTGCACATATAATAAAAGTGGTCGCTTGTTTGCAAATAACGCCAAACCTTAAGCAACCTATCATTATTTAACTCTTTAACCAAGAGGCCAACCTCATTAAGCATGTTGAACGCTGTCTTCTGCTGGAGATTACCTAGCCAAGCGCTTGTGTCCCGTTCAACGTCAGCCCATGAGACTGTTTTATCCGCCGGTACATTTATCTCGCCTAGTGGCTTATGTTTCCTAATGATTTCTGAGGGAACCGACCAAGCGAGGTTCTCCCATTTATGGACCTCAATTGGCAACCACCTTAAAAACTCGAGTATTCCGCTTTCAACCCAATAATGCTCACCGAATGTTTCATAATCTAGGAATAATATTACAACTTGACCCTGAGTGTGCGCTAGCCAGACAGCATACTTGTCCGCTGTTAGTGGCCATTGATTCCAGCTTGTTGAGGTGAAGCGGAAACCTATGTCGTCAGAAAGTCTATAATTGCGTAGTAAAACCTTAATAGCTGACCCGCTAGCCTTATAGACGAAGTTTGGAGATCTCCAACCTAAGATTCTGTCGGCTCCCTCAGTTACTATAGCGTCAAATCCCATTAGCTCAGCCGTTTTCGCAATCTCATTATTGAATAGGCATTCAGTGTTTTCAAAGGCTTTAGGTTCATAATTGAAGATTTCTCTTATGGTTTGACGATGTAATTCAATTTGCTCCGGAAACTCTGAGGGATCTAGCTTGTTTAAGCTGGCAAGTGAATGATAGTAGGTTTGGCTGAGCAGTTCAACGCATCCAGTGTCAACCATCTGCTTAAATAAGTCGAGAAGATCGGGGTTCCACATTTCACATTGTTCCAGAAAGATTCCGGATAAGCTGAAGGAAATCTTGAAGGGTTTATCCCTCCGGAATCTATCTATCTGCTCCAGTATGATCTCGCTAGCTGGGAAAAAGCATTTCTCAGATATGCGCATAAAAATTTCCTTATTCATTCTTTGATCAAAATAAATTTTATGAAGATCATCGTGGCTGACATTTTTACGAGTGATAAGCTCCAAGTTAAAGTTGCGATTTAACCTTAAAGGCTGATGAACCTCAAAGATTAGGCATATATCGGTCAATTTACCTCACTTAAGATATGGTAAGCTTTAAGTTAATTTTAGTCTCCAACACATTTATAATTTCATAGGTCTCATACAATAAAGGTGCGTCTTTAAGTATGCTTCAAAGCATATGTTTAGATAAGAAAATTCTCGCTGATTTTGAATCGGCCATAAAAAGAGAATGGATCGTGACGAATGGGCTTGGCGGATATGCTTCATCAACAATCCTAGGGATAAACACAAGAAAGTATCACGGCCTCCTAGTTTCAGCTTTTAATCCGCCGAGAAATAGACATGTTCTAATCGAAAAGTTTGATGAGGAACTAATTCTTTCCGACCGAAAGGTTCCGTTATACTCAAATGAATTTCAACATGGCATTTCCCCTAATGGCTCAGTTTTCCTAGAAGAGTTTAGGTTAGATCCTTTTCCAAAATTCAAGTACAGGGCTGAGGGAGTAGAGCTTGTCAAAACAATTTTCATGCCCTATAGGAAGAATGCTGTAATAGTTGTCTACAAGCTTTCTAATCCCCATTTCGAGAGTATTGAATTGAACGTCTATCCTCGTTTAAATCTAAGACACATCTACCATGTTACTGATCATAAAAAGAAATTCTCCTCTTATGTCCAGAAATTCCTTCAAGCATCTACTTTTCTAAGATGCGAAAAGCCGAGAATATTCATTGCAATGGGTACGCGGGAAGGCGGGTACTCAGCAAAGGAGGAGTGGGTGGAAAAAGTATTCTATAGAATTGATTCCTCAAGATTTGAAAGCTCACTTGATGATTATTTCCAGCCCGGAAAGTTCACTTTTAAAGTTAAACCGGGTGAGGTTGGGGAGTTCTCTATTGTTGCTGTAGGTTCAACCAGAGAATCTGATGCCCAGAGTGATTTCGCATCCCTAAATCTAGGCGTTAAAGAGGTTGAGAAACTTTTAATGAGGGAGATTGAGCGTAAAACGTTAATTCTCAATTTTTCCCGCCGGAGATTACGCAGGTTAGAACTCGAAGTCCCTGAAGAAGTTAATTGGCTAATTCTCTCGGCTGATTCCTTCATGGTTTCTGGAAGAAACCTCAAAGACCGCTCTATTATTGCCGGTTACCACTGGTTCGAAGATTGGGGAAGAGACGCTCTCATAAGTCTGCCGGGATTAGCACTGGTAACTGGAAGGGTTGACGACGCTAGGAAGATTCTTCTTTTTTTCGCGAAGAACTGCCGGATAGGGCTAATTCCCAACTATTTTACTGAGAAGAAAAATGGTGATAAGGCGGAATATAATTCCGTTGATTCATCACTTTGGTTTCTTAACGCCGTCTTTCAATTTCTAAAATACGCTGGAGACCGCAACTTTGTTAGAAGAGAACTTTGGAAGACTATGCGGGACATAATTCACTGGTATGTGAGGGGAACTGATTACGGAATAATCTTAGATAAAGATGGATTATTGAGGCATGGTCCAAGATTAACCTGGATGGACGCTGCCATCAACGGTAAACCTGTAACTCCTAGAGGCGGGAAAGCCGTTGAAATCCAAGCCTTATGGTATAATGGTCTGAGAATCATGGAGCTATTAGCTGAGGACTTTAGGGAGATGGAGGAAGCTCGATACTATCGGGATATAGCTGAAAATTTGGAAAGAATCTTCCGTGAGAAATTTTGGAATTCTAGATTGAATTACTTAAATGATGTTATAAGCGAGAATGGAAGTCCAGATTGCTCCTTAAGGCCGAATCAGATCATAGCTGTCTCTCTAGATTTTTCAATGCTTAGCATAGAAGAAAGCGAAAGGGTAGTGGAAATTGTTTGGAAAAAGCTTGTCACACCCTATGGTTTAAGGACGCTTTCAAACGAGAATCCTCAATACCACGGAAAATATTGTGGTGACTGGAACCGAAGAAACCTTGCTTACCATAACGGAACTGTTTGGCCGTGGCTTCTAGGGCCTTTTGTAACAGCCTTCCTAAAAGTTAAGGGTCGTTCTCTCAAATGGAGAACCTTTGCCTACGAGAATTTCTTAAGAAACCTTTTCACAAAACATACTTTTGAAAATGGACTTGGAACAATAAGCGAAATTTTTGATGGAGACCCCCCTCACAAACCTGACGGTTGCATTTCTCAAGCATGGAGCGTAGCTGAACCGCTCAGAGCATACTTTGAAGACGTTCTCCTTAGGAGACCGCCATTTGAAGCTGAATTTCTTAGTTGATAGAGGTGG
>CAZGXE010000024.1:0-13262 GCA_964529605.1 uncultured Candidatus Bathyarchaeia archaeon
AGCTAAAATTGCATTTTACGATGAGGTTCTAACCGAGGGTGCAGTTAGACTCTGCGCTGCCTTGGCAGCCGCTGAACATGGTGACGCTAGGAGAGCCCTTGACCTCCTGAGGGTTGCTGGCGAAATAGCGGAACGTAGAGGCGACAAAAAAATTACAGAGAGTCACGTGCGTGAGGCCCAAGAAAGAATTGAACATGACCAAGTCTATGAAAGTATAAAAAGCCTGCCAACTCACTCAAAAATTGTTCTTTTAAGCGCATACTTTCTCAATAAATTCAATCTTAATCGTTCAGTTACCGGAGAAATATACAACCTTTATTCGGAATTCTGTGAGCTGCTCGGTATAAGCCCATTAACCCAAAGAAGGGTCAGTGGATTAATCAATGAGTTGGATGTCATGGGGCTCTTAAATTCACGTGTAATAAGTCTCGGACGTTATGGGCGGACAAAAAAGATAACCTTAGGGGTTTCACGGAGGATTATCACAAAGGTTTTCTCTGAGGATGAAAGGTTCAGAGAGATACTCCACTATAAGCCCAAGTATATTTCTTCATTATCCAAGTAATTTCTAGATCGCCGAAGTGAAATCTATTGGAAAAACCTGTAAAGTTTGTAGGTCCACTATGGGAACTATGCCGGGATTCGGTATGTGCCCCATCTCTCTCTGATATTCTGTTTGCCTTTGCCATGCGCCCGAATTCACTACAACTATGCCACGATATATGCTATATCTCATCATGTGAACATGCCCGGCATGAAAAATGTCTGGCGCATGCTCTATAACTAAATGGTCCTCTCTCTCGGGTGCTATTGGGGTTCGCATCCCATAAATTGGGGCTAAATGCCTACACTGAAGTAGGATTTTCATAGCTTCATCCGGAGCTTGAAAACTCATATTTGGAGCCACAGATATTACATCATCTAAGCTTTGTCCATGGGTCAAAAGTATGTTTACACCATGGAGACTTATAACCGACGGATCGCCCAAAAATTTTATCCTCCCAAGCTCATATAAGGGTTCAGCGTATTCTCGCAGAATGGCTGGTTTGGGAAGGGCTCTTCTCGTTGCATCATGATTCCCAGGTGTAATAACTATCTCAATGTAATCAGGAATCTCCTCAAATATTCTTGCTGCTCTCTCATACTGTTTATAGAGATCTTTTATCTCTAATTCATCAAACTGCTGGGGATATATTCCTACACCATCAACAATGTCTCCGGCCACCACGAGATATTTAATACGGTTTGCTAGATTCCTGAGTCTGCTTCCACCAGCCTTTCCTCTCAACCATCTTATAAAATACCTGAACTCCTTTTCCATGAACATTTTACTTCCAACATGAAGATCTGAGAGTAGAGCTGCACAAATAGGTATAGGTGAGTTATTATGCTTTTTTAACGGGACTTCCGGCAATATTATATCCTCTATTATAAGTAAGCTATTCCTTCCATGTGTAGCGCTTACGCAGACAACTTGATCTAGAAGTATTTTTTGAGCTTTTAGGTATACCTCATATTTCTCTAGAGGTGCGAAAAGAGTCGCTTGGGTCTTCAGGTCTTCGACTTTAAAGAATATTCCGCGCTTTGTTTCACGTTTATCAGTTATCATACAAATAATTTTTACTTTAGAATTTTCCGGGGCTTTTAATGCATCCGCTATGCTACCAGCATCCCTGACATCAATTCTGTTCCTTATTATCCTACTTATTTTTCTGAATCTACTTCTGAAATATTCTATGCAGTCTTCAAGCGATCCAGTTGCACTTATTTTATCAGTTGGATCGCTTATTACCCTCAAGTCGCTTTTAATATTCTTTGCATATGGTTGAAAACTAACTTTTCCCGTTACTTCATGTTTGGCTGTAGTTCTTCCAAGTAAAGTAGACTCATTAACCTTCTTCTCTATGATTTCACGAGTTATAAATAGAGGTTTTTCAGGAAGAGCACTGACTTCATCAATGATGCTTTTAACTAATAAATTTAAATCGATCTCATGCGAGATTTCCTTAAGAAACTCAAACGCTTCTTTATCAATTTGGTATCCTGACTCAATTATTAAGGATACCGCGCTCTGAATCCTCTTATCATGCTCTAACATTTTCTCTAACTCACAAATTTAGAGCGTTAACACACTTAATTTACTACTTATTAAAGATTAAATAGCCATTCCTAACATGCTTATATTATGTGAAATTGAGACCTGAATATACTTGGATATACTTTTTATACTACTGCACGAACGCTTATATATAGAGTAAATTTTTGGAGGGTAAATATGGAACTTCGGAAAGTGCAAAAAACGAGGGGTGGAACCTTTTTTGTTACATTACCTAAGGAATGGGCCATACGCAATGGCATAAACCGCGGGTCGATTGTCGCAAGTCTGGTGACACCTGATGGAAAACTCGTTATTGATCCAAAATATAATATTAAGCCCACCCCGCGAACAATAGTTATTAAACCTGGACCCTTTCTTAGTCGCGAAATCATTAGTAAGTATCTTCTGGGCTATGACATAATTAGGATTGAAACGAAAGGGCGGATCACACTAGATCAGAGGGATATTGTTAAGCAAGCGTCAGCCCGCCTTATAGGTCTAGAGATCATCGAAGAGGATTATAGCAAGATAGTTATGCAGTGTCTACTTGAACCATCAGCTTTGCCTCCTGAAAAAATTTTGCGCCGAGAGCATCTGATCGCTTCAGGCATGTGTAGAGACGCTGTTACAGCGCTGTTGGATGGAGATGTTAACTTAGCAAGAAACGTCGTTGCTAGGGATAATGAAGTTGACAGACTCTATTTCCTACTGGTTAGAATTCTGAGAACAATTATTCAGAATCCGAGCTTAGGCGAGAAGCTAAATGTAAATCCGATAGACTGTTTAGACTACAGATTAACGGCAAGTCTAGTTGAGTCCGCAGCCGACCAATCTTCGGAGATTGCTGAGTACGCCATCAAATTTGAAGGCTTAAAATTAACTGACGAATCCTCAAAAGCGCTCTACAATCTTTATAAAGTTGTACATGAAGCCTATGAAGATGCCGTTGTCGCCTTTCTATCACGTAACATTTCAGTTGCAGAATCCGTAAGGGAGAAAAAACCAGTAATCGAAGAACTAAGCCATAAGGTTGAGTCTTCAGCGAACACCCTGCCAGTAGAGAGAGCGCAGGATCTAATTACAGTTTTATCATTACTGAACCGGATATATGATCATAGCATTGACATCTCAGACTTGACGACTCCAAGAGCGGCTTAGCGTATTCAACCCCGGTAGATCTAAAAGATCCTCTTCGAAGCCCTTCTTAATCTTTAGTGTATTTGTTATTCGTTAAGGGCCTGATTGTTCCCCGCTTTTGAGAGAGGTCTTCGATCATATTAGTCTATCTAGTATATAGTAAAAGGCTGTTGAAAACGCTTCTATTAATACTAGTGCAATTAATGATTCCGAAAATTTCCCCGTCAGAACGTATGTTATGAGTAGGGCGACTGGATCAACAACTAGCCGATATATCACTGCCTTCTTTAAACTCACCTTTCTTGGGCGAGAAATTGGCTGGGCATCCGCTCCATCACCTTTCTATGGAAGAGAAGTTTAGGCCGAGTATTTAAGGTTTGCTTTATTGCGAAGCCTTTTTATAGGGCCTCCCTAGGTTCTAATGTTTTATTGTAGAGGCTGATCGATTGAAAAAACGTAATTGGATACTCTTCATATTTTTAGTTCTAATTTGGGGGTTAAATTGGACTATTATGAAGATTGGATTGAATTTTGTCGGCCCACTAAACCTTGTTATTCAGAGACTTTTCTTTGCTTCAATAGTGCTTTTGCCAGCTCTAGTGTGGAGAAGGAAAGATATTCCCAAGGATGGCCAAACATGGATTATTTTATATGTCAGTGCTTGGGTCGGCTGTAGAATTCACAATATGGTTACATCTAATAAGAGAGGAGGAAACAACCGTTGTCTCTGCATCAAGCCTTATAGTTCCGGTTGCAGCGCTAATCTTCGTCCAGTTCCTTTTAGGGGAAGCTGTCAGAATTTACTCTCTTCTAGGTTTCTTTCTAATTTTAACTGGAGTTTATCTTGTGAATAAACATTGAAACAAAAATAAGAAGAGCTAAGCTATCTAGGCTAGAGGGTAGGGCCGAATTAAATAGGGAAGCTATAGACGATGCTTTTAAAGGTTAAGGCTCTAAAATAGTTCTTTTTCACCGATCTTCCTGAAAATTTTTCCTCTAACTCTTATCGATGGCATTATTTCATCCTCAGGCCTTCTCTCAACAGTTTTCCTCTTTATAGTCTCTCCACATATGCCTCCTGGAAGTAGACGTCGGCTAATACATATCGCATAGTTACAGTTCGCTGGATTACACGGTTCATTAGTCCAGCGGCACCATGGGGTTCTTCCACGAAATACTAGAGATTTTTTTCCACATCTAAACTTATTGCATTTTGGAGAACATTTCCTCACTTTGGACAACCCTAACACAACCCAGCTCGGATAGAAGTATGCGGATTTTCATGCCTAATCCTTAAGTTTTTGGATACAGAGAGCTTAGTTATAAACTTTTCTAGATAAACGGAATAGAATCGGATTTAAGCATCCTTTACATTAAAATATTAACTAACGAATATGCCCATAAGGTATTAAAGTTGCTTTTAACACGATTATTATCGAGGGCGTTATAGGTGCCAGTTTCTTTCATTCGTAAGAGAGATGGTCGAATAGTTGAATTCAACCCAAGCAAAATTGCTAATGCAATTCATAAAGCTATTTTAGCTGTTAAGGGTAAGGATGGTGAATTAGCTGCTAAACTCTCAGCTAAGGTTGTTGCCATAGTTGAGGAGGAATTTAAAGATAAGATTCCAAGCGTTGAGGATGTACAGAATATTGTTGAACGCGTACTAATTAAAAATGGTTATGACGCTGTTGCTAAAGCATACATACTCTATAGGCATAAACGAACCGAGCTCAGGGAGCGAAAGAAGCTGCTCGGCGTAACAGATGACCTAAAGCTCTCACTTAACGCTATAAGCGTCCTAGAAAGAAGATATCTGCTAAAAGATGAAACCGGAAAAGTGATTGAAACCCCCTCACAGATGTTTCGAAGAGTAGCTAGGGCAATAGCGGCTGTCGACGCCCTATACAATAAAAGAGCCAACCTAAAGGAAGTTGAGGAAGAATTCTATAAAATCATGACCAATCTTGAGTTCCTGCCGAACTGCCTTTCAAAGGATACGTTGATATCAACTGAGAAAGGATTAGTTAAACTAGGAGACTTTGGTGATAGAACGACAGGTATAAAAACTTCAGTTATGACTGATGGAAGGGTTTCAACCGCAACAATATTCTTTAATAATGGTCCTAGGAAAGCTTGGAAAATTAGAACTAGAATGGGTTATAGTATAACCGCTACGTCTGAACATTATTTTAGAGTTATTGATGAAGAAGGAAATTACGTGTGGAAACAACTAAAAAACATATCGAGTAATGACTTTCTAGCTTTACAAAAAGATTTCCTCTTTAACAATAAAGATCCTCAACTTAGCATTCCAAAGAAATTAAAGAAGGTAGGTAGACCTCCAAATGAAATAGCTTATCCAAAAAGTCTTAACCCCGCATTAGCAGAGTTTATAGGATATTTATTCGGAGACGGATACATAAAGAAGATTAACGGCGTGGAGGAGACTGTTCAACTGGCTGTTGATGAACGAGATGAAGATGTTCTAGAAAGATTAAAGGAGAATATTCAGCACTTATTCTCTATAAACCCTAAAATTGAAAAAATTAAAGGAAAAAGATGTTTCCTTCTAAAAATCAACAGCAAAAGATTGATAGAATTCCTAAATTGTAATGGACTAAATAAAAGCAACCTCTCACGAGAGATTGAAGTGCCAGAAATCATATTGAGAGGTAGCAGAAAAAGTATAGCCGGTTTCCTACGTGGAATCTTTGAAGCAGACGGTTATGTAGGTGAGAGAGTTATAGAGTTATACTCTTTTAGTGAGAAACTTGTTAAGCAAATTCATCTTTTGCTTCTAGGGCTTGGAGTAGTAGCGAGCCTAAAAAAGAAGGGGAAGGGATACAGACTAACCATTCACAAAGATATGAATGGAAAATTGTTTATGGAACGCATAGGGTTTATTGGAGAGAGAAAAAATAAAGCGGCTGAAAAGTTCCTTAAGCCTAAGCATTTAAAAGATTTCATCCCGAATCAAAATAAAAGATTACTCGAATGGTATAAATCGCTTAAAAACAAGAATTACGAGCTCTATAAGAAAATAGCTAGATTCGTTATTAACACTAAATACTCAGAAGTTATTAGCGGCTACATTTTTAAGAAGTATTTAAGTAAATTTCCAGAGTTAAACAATTGCTACTTGAAGGATTTAATTGCTTTAAACCAATTCTATGATAAAATAGAATTCTCAGAAGAAGTAGAAGCGGAAACAGCCGACCTATTCGTTCCTAATAAACATACATATGTTGCAAATGGTTTCGTAACTCACAACAGTCCAACGCTAATGAATGCTGGAACAGATATTGGGCAGCTCTCAGCATGTTTTGTGCTTCCAGTAGGAGACTCAATTGAGGAAATCTTTGACGCATTAAAATATATGGCGCTTATACACAAGTCCGGTGGAGGCACAGGTTTTTCTTTTTCAAGACTTAGACCACGCGGTGACATTGTGAGGTCGACGATGGGGGTTGCTAGCGGCCCGCTTTCCTTCATGAAGATCTTTGATGTAGCTACTGAAGTGATTAAGCAGGGTGGAAAGCGGAGGGGTGCAAATATGGGTATCCTCCGCGTGGACCATCCAGACATAATCGATTTTATCACCGCTAAGGAGAAGGAGGGGGTGCTAACAAACTTCAATATATCGGTCGGCGTTACCGATGAGTTTATGGAAGCCGTAGAGAATGACGGATATTACAGCCTAATCAACCCTAGGAATGGTGCCGTTGTCAGGCGCCTAAAAGCTAGGGCAGTATTTGATTTGATGGCGACAGCCGCATGGAAAACTGGCGATCCAGGACTTATGTTTCTAGACGAAATTAACCGAAGGAATCCGACGCCTCATGTTGGAGTTATTGAGAGTACAAATCCATGCGGTGAAGTTCCGCTATTACCATATGAGAGCTGTAATCTAGGTTCTATAAATCTCTCTAAGATGGTTAGAAATGGTGAGATTGACTGGGAGAAGATTAAGCGAACAGTTAGAACAGCCGTTCACTTCTTAGATAACGTTATAGACGCAAACAAGTATCCAATACCCCAAGTTGAGAAAGCCACTAAATCAAATAGGAAAATCGGCTTAGGCGTAATGGGCTTCGCTGAGCTGCTCATAAAACTTGGCGTTCCCTACGATTCCGAAGAGGCTATTAAGACTGCTGAAAAAGTGATGTCATTCATATCTGAGGAGGCCCGAAAGAAGTCTATTGAACTAGGCGAAGAAAGAGGGTCATTCCCAAATTTCTCCGGCAGCGTCTGGGAGAAAAAAGGCTACAAGACCGTGCGAAATGCAACCGTAACATCCATAGCTCCAACTGGAACAATAAGCATAATCGCCGGGACATCAAGCGGAATTGAACCTCTATTCGCCGTAGCCTTTGTCAGAAACGTTATGGGAACACAGCTTCTTGAGGTTAATCCAGTATTTGAGCAAATAGCAAAGGAGAGAGGCTTTTACAGCACAGAGCTTATCTCAAAGATTACTAGAACAGGCTCAGTTCAGAACTTAAGTGAGGTTCCTCCGGATATTAGGAGAATCTTTGTGACAGCCCTTGAGATAGCACCAGAATGGCATGTACGTATGCAAGCGGCCTTCCAGAAATATACGGACAACGCGGTTTCTAAAACTGTTAACTTACCTAATGAAGCTACCATAGATGATGTCCGAAGAATATTCCTGATGGCCTATAAACTCAAGTGTAAGGGCATAACCATATATCGATATGGAAGCAAAGCCGAGCAGGTTCTAGTGGTAGGTGGAATTCAAACCCCAGCTATAAGTACGACCGCAACGCCCCCACCATACATCCAGGCGCCAGCAGACTTCGCCGGCGAATGCCCGACAGGCGTGTGCTCATACTAAATTTTTAAAGTAACAGATCAGCCTTTATTTAATTTGTTGAATTACTATTTCTTGGAGGTGACGTTTATTGAAGTATAAAATCAATGGAAAGGAAGACGCCCTAATAATAGTTGATGTTCAAGTTGACTTCTGCCCTGGAGGAGCCTTACCGGTTCCAGAGGGAGATAAAATAGTTCCAGTATTAAACGAGTATATTAGAAGGTTCGATAAGGCTGGAGCGCTGATAGTTGCAACAAGAGACTGGCATCCGCCAAATCACATATCATTTAAGACTTATGGCGGACTGTGGCCACCGCACTGCATCCGAGGAACTGAAGGTGCAAAATTCCATCCCAGTTTACGTCTCCCCGAAAGAACTAAAATCGTGTCCAAGGCCACTGATCCATCCAAAGAGGCCTATTCCGGTTTTGAGGGAACAAATCTGGATGAATACCTAAAGAAAGCCGGTGTGAAGAGGGTTTTTGTTGGGGGCCTCGCAACAGAATACTGCGTGAAAAACACGGTTTTGGACGCCTTAAAATATGGTTTTAAAGTTTTTCTCTTAGAGGATGCTGTGAAAGGCATAGATGTGAAGCTTGGAGATGTTGAAGGAGCCATGAAGGAGATGCTTGAAAAGGGCGCTGAAAAAATAAGGCTTTCTAATATAAAAAGAACAAAAAATTGTTTTAGAGGGGAAATACGTTAGATACGCTTAATTCTTTTAGTCTCAATCAATCTGCTATTCAGTTGGGCTGACTATTTCAGCCTCAGCGAATCTACGGCTTATCCTAGTTATCTTAACTCTGACGTGATCCCCAGGCTTCGCGTTTGGTATGAATGTTACCAGACCCTGTATTCTGGCGACTCCGTCTCCTCTGCGGCTAACTTCTTTAACTTCAACATCATATTCCTTTCCAAGCTCAACAGGCTTCGGCGGGAATCTTCCGTATCCTCTACTGAATCGTCTTCCCTTTCTTTCATTCTGCATATTTTTCACCTCGCAAACAGTTTTGCTTCCACATTTTACAGGACGGTTAGCTTCCCATATTTACCAACGTTTAGTTGCGGTTCCCCTCTGAAAGATCTCACATAACCATTCTCGATTTTTATGGTGTCGTTGACATTTACTTGATCAATCTGTTCATTCCATAGGGAAAGCTTTATTGTGCCAGTTTCGTCGCCTATGATTGCGTCGGCAACCTTAAAGGCTCGACCACTATATCTCGAGATAACTTGGCGTGGCTCCGAAATTTCTAGGACTTTTGCTACAAGATCAACTTTGCGCATTCCATCCCTTAACTCTTTAATTTTCATCCATCTTTTCCCTCCTGTAACGGTTCTTCCTCCGCGATTCCAGGAGCTGCGCTCATGGTTGCTGGTGATCAGCGATTGGATGCCTGGAGAAAACTTTCATGTAGTTGCCGTAAGTCGACAAAAAAGATTTTTTAACTCTTTCTGCTTGATATTTCTTGCACGGTTTTCCAGTCGGCATTCGTTTTTCGTCCTGTATCGCGGAACTAACATCAAAGCAGAAAAGCCGGGGAGGTTTACTTCTCACTCAACCGCTCTGATGTTAGTGGTAGAAAGAAGGGACAATGCCGAATATAAGGTTTTTTGTTTTAGAGACCTTCCTTAAATCTTCTGTAGGTTGCGTAATCCACGTAGCTAATGAATTTGTTTTCTGCCTGATACTTTACAGTGAATTTTTGACGTTTTCTTTCATCCTTAACTTGGCTTGTGGTCACAAATAGATATGCGTCGCTTCCAGCCCCTGAACCATAACTCACAATCATTATTCTCTTATACGGTTCCGCTTGGTCAAGTATGGAGGCTAATCCTATTGGCGAAGAACCGGAGTAAACGTTGCCAAACTTTGAAACACATATGCCTGGCATGTACTGCTCCGGTTTAAAGCCTAGAGCTGTAGCCGCCCTAACAGGGAAGGATGGATTAGGTTGATGGCAGACAAAATAGTCTATATCACTAGGCTTAAGATTCATTTTTTCCATAAGTTTTCTGCCAGCTTTCACAATATGCTTGAAGTAGGCTGGTCCACCCGTGAAGCGTCCACCATGGCGTGGATATGGCTCCAAATCTCTCCTCCAGAAGTCGGGTGTGTCAGATGTGCATGAGTACCATCCTTCAACTTCAGCTATAACATCCTTCATGCCGAATATGAATGCTGCTCCTCCAAATCCTACAAAGAAGTCTAGTTCGCCTCCAAGTTCTCCTCTTGGGGCCGCTTGAGCATTATCAGCTCCGATAACCATTACATATTCCATAGGGTCTTTAGGATAGTAAACTAGGGTCATCGCATCCTTAAACATGCTTGTTGCAGCCTTACAGGCGAACTCTGTGTCAACCGCGTCTATTCCTTGCATGCCTTCAGTCTCTTCTTCACCTAGTTTGAGAACCTGCGCAACTTTAGATGCTATTGGGTTAACAGCGTAGGGGTTTGATTCGGAACCCACGTAGATTTTGTTCACTAGCCTATGATCCACACCCGAATGTATTAGGGCCAGTTTTCCCGCTTCAACCGCCGCCGTTATTGCATCCTCATCTATGAATGGAACTGAACGTTCCATCGTTCTCTCCCTAATCCTAAATCTTGAAACATAAACGCCGTAGCCAACTATTCCAGGCGTATCATACTCCTTGCTTGGCTTAGCTATTTCATACTGCTGATAGGGGTAGTATTCGTCGGCGAGTGTGAACGCTAAGGAGATCGTTGGTATAATGTCGCTTTTATCAACAGAATATCTGCGTCTAAATCTTGGAACAACCTCTCTTCCCTCAAAATCCTCAGGGTTAATATTCTCATCACTTTCTACAATCATATCCGTTAATCTGCCAGGTACTCTAACTCTCCCATCATGGAAGGATATTATCCCATAGATGTATGCGTTAAGCCTCGTAAACCTGTTGGTTGGTTTTTTAACAACCGTACATGTCTCTAATACGCCCTTCTCATAGAAGAAGTCTATGTCCTCCATTTTCCCAAGACTTTTTCTACCGCAGCTTCCACAGTACTTTCTAGTTCTGAAGTATTCTTTTCCACAGAAGGGGCATCTGCTACCCTTAAGCCTATCCCCAAGGTAGGAGACTCTTCTCTCTATAGGTTCGCTACCCACCCCATTACTCCCTCCCTAAAATATGAACGTAAACCTTAGTTCCGAACCCTTCAATCTCCTGAACGCAGCCGTAGAGTAAATCGCCATCGGGTTTTATCTGCCTCTGATCAGCCTCGCCTCTAAGCTGCTTAACAACCTCGAAGATTTGCGCTCCACCGGTTGCACCGAGCGGGTTTCCATCAGCCTTTAATCCACCATCTGTATTTACATATACCTGTTTTCCATCAAGATTGTAAAAGCCCTCAAAATCCTCGAAGGCTTCGTAAAGCTTCATCCACGCAGTGCCTCTCTCAACGAAGCCCAGATCCTCTAGCGACACCATTTCAAGAACGGTTGACTGATCATAGACCTCCAGCATTTTTATGTCTTTCAAACTTATGTTCGCTGTTTTTAGGGCGTTCTTCATAGCTATTTTACTCGCAATGAAACCTGTCCTATAGGCTCTGGACGGATAAGATATAAAGTCTGTTGCTAGAGATGAGGCAAATACGTAAATGGGATTATCAGCATACTCCTTGGCTTTCTTAGGGCTTGCTAGAATTATGGCGGTCGCCCCATCAGATATGGGTGCAAAATCATATAATCCAAGAAGCCTATTACTTCTAGCTGCGAAAACTCTTTTAAGATTTACTTCCCTCTGGAAGTGAGCGTACTCATTATTTATGGCATTATGATGGTTCTTAACCGCTATATGTGCAAGAACGTTCATAAGCTTCTCCTGATCTCCACCGCGAATATTATATTCCTTAATATATTCTCTAAGAAGCAGTTCATGATTTGTCTCCGGAGTCCCACCAGCATAGTAGCTCCAATGATCCTCGAGAAGCATGAGGTTATCCCTTATCTTGCTCCATCTATCAGTCATTTTTTCCATTCCACCCACAAGGATAACGTCGTATTTGCCTGCCTCAATAGCGTTGCATGCATTTAGTAGGGCTGAGCTGAAGGATCTCATCTTTTCAATAGGTATGTTCATCTCTAGAAGCTGAGACATAAAACCCTCTTCTAAACCTATTTTATTGGTGACTTGCAGCAGATAATCAGAAATGTAACATGCGTCTAAATCCTTACGTTCTATTCCAGCCGAGTCTAGGGCCATTAAGCCAGCGTCATCGATTAAATCCTCTGGATCCAATTCATAATGCTCGCCAAATTTGGTTCTACCAATACCAATTATTGCAGGTTTTTCTTTCATAGTTTATCTTTCCTCTCTAATCAACCTCTTTAAAGTTTACGATCTTAAAAGACTTTACTCTATTCCGGAAAATAAGTTTGGGGCCTCAGGAGATTTACAGGTTATTCTAGAATTCGAATAATCGAAAGGTTAAAACGTAAGGATTATGTGCCTTTAGAGAACGACTTTATTGTTTTGATTCTACTAAGAAGGTGAATCTGAGCATCTCATCGATTCTTTGGTATTTCAAGCGGTTACCCGTTCCACGCTCAAAAGGCGCCTTCATAATCAAGGGCATATATCTGCTTGTGCTTTTCTAAAGGGGACTGGCGGCATGAAACGGGTAATCAGATATGCTTAAGCCTTTCATGCTTCTGCTTCTCTAAAATTCTTCTTCGCCTTCGATAGCCTTCTTCCCCTCCCATTTTGCCTTAATGAACTCTCTGATGTTTTCTCAGCATGCTTTCCTGACGCCTCAGCCTAAACTTAGCTAACGAACTAAAAATATGAAAGATCTATCTTTTTGATACTGGATCTATCGTCTTAATCCACTTTATTCTCTTGAACGCTTCATCATGGGTCATTATTTTGCTTATGCTGAGAGCTTCCGCCGCCGCTAAGATTGTTGCATCTCGACCTCCTATTCCCAGATGTGAATACTTTGCTAGGAGATCTAAGGCCCTTAACGTCAGCTCGTAGTTGAGATCCACTATGCGGAAAGGGAAACCTAAGAAGACGCTGAGCTTTCTTCTACCAAGTAAGGGACCTAAGTTTTTGATTAGGAAATGAGCTACCTCGATTATGATGACGGTGTTTATGGCGATTCTCTCCGACCTTAAAGCTGCCTCCAAGTCTTCTACGACAAAATCATGTTCAGGCGCATCT
>CAZGXE010000025.1:0-13082 GCA_964529605.1 uncultured Candidatus Bathyarchaeia archaeon
ACAATCTTAAGGATGTAGACATCAAACGCTTGTATGAGCTCATGCGCGATCCAAGATATAAAGATGAGTTCTGGCAGAGGGAAATAGAAGTCTTCCTAAAAAATCGGAGGAAATGTGAACTCGAAGCCTTCTCAAGATACGGGTTGACTCACATAGTAGATAAGTACCTGCCGCAAAGGCTTAAGGAGATGGAAGAAGCCTAAAAATTTATTTGCGGTGAAAAAGAAATTCCTAAGAATCAAAAAATGCGCCTGAGGGAGCGAACATTGAGTAAAGAAAAAGAATCAACAATCCTAAGCCTAGTATTCGTTGAGAAGATTTCCGGCTTCATCCTAGCGGTGGCCGGCGCAATATTAATGTACCACACAAACATGAACCTAAAAGATTTAGGCGGAATCGGCCCATTCATCATGGCGGTTAGTCTGATATTAATAATTATTGGCATACTTTTAATTGTCGCCAAAACCGAATAGATTAAACTCTGCTCCAACGCAGAAAAGCCCCGCGAAAAATTAGGCGCTATAAACGTGAGGACAATCTTCCCAAAAACTCATTTATTGTAATGCAAGGCATGATTTTTCCCCTAGAAGGGAAGACCAAAAACCCAAAAGGGAACAAATTGAGACTGCAACTGCTCTGAGGCATCCTCTAAAATATATATCTCTCACACCGCCTATCTCAACGTGGTGATCACATGGTTAGGAGAATAAACGTAACCGTTTGGAACGAGTTTATCCATGAGAAAGAAAACCCGCAAGTAGCTGAAATATACCCTGAAGGAATACATGTGACCATCGCTAAATACCTGCAAAATCAAGGTTTCAACGTTCGAACAGCCACGCTTAATGAACCGGAGCATGGCTTAACGGAGAATATCCTTAATACTACCGATGTGCTGATATGGTGGGGGCATGTTGCACACGATAGGGTCAGCGACATAGTTGTCGATCGAGTGTACCGAAGGGTAGTTTTTGGCGGAATGGGTCTAATAGTTCTTCACTCTGCACATTTCTCAAAAATTTTCAGACGTCTCCTCGGAACCCCATGCGATCTCAAATGGAGAGAAGCAGGTGAAAAAGAAAGAATATGGGTTATTGCTTGCGGGCATCCCATAGCTGAAGGACTCGGTGACTACTTTGAGATCGAGCATGAGGAAATGTACGGTGAACCCTTCGGCATCCCCCGGCCGGATGAATTGATATTTATAAGCTGGTTTAAGGGCGGTGAGGTTTTCAGAAGCGGATGCTGCTTCTATAGGGGACTGGGCAAAATCTTCTACTTTAGACCGGGACATGAAACTTACCCAACCTACCATAACCCAAATGTTCTGAAGGTTATTAGCAACGCTGTTAAGTGGTGCAGGCCTATTGAAAGAGCGAAGCCGGTGATGGGCAACGTGGAGCCCTTAGAACAACTCTAATAAAATTAATTGCTTTCCAAGGGGGCATGCACACCATATTTATAGGTTTGCGTTATAATAATTATTCTTCGGGTTTAAGAACTTGCTGAGGTCACTTATCTTTAAGGATAGAAATAAGCTTTCACCCTATTATATCCCTAGGCGTCTCCCACATAGAGATCAGCAAATAAACACTCTGCTCTCAATCTATAGTGTTATGCTTAAGAATGTTTGGGATGCCTATCCACGTTTCACACAGATTGTTGGAGCCACTGGAACAGGTAAAACATGCACAACCATCAGGTTCGGCGAGTTGATCGCTGAGAAAGCGCGTAAAGAAGGCATCAACCTGCAACATGTCTATTTGAATTGTAAAGTTGACGGTGTAACACGCTACATTCTATATGGGAATCTTGTGAGGAAGGTTACGCCTAAAATATCAACTAAGAGCTTAAGCCCAGAAGAGATGATCCGGCAGCTCATCGAGTACTTAAGGTTTGAGGACATTTTCCTCATAATCACATTTGATGAAATAGACTATCTCATTCGAAGAAATCCGAAAGAGCATGTAATATATGATTTAACGCGTATACCTGAGATGTACCCAGGCGAGCCGATTCCCATAATTGGCGAGATTTTTATTGCAAGATCGCTTAAGTGGCATGAGCTCCTCGAGCCCGGTGAGAGATCAACTCTCGGAGTGGGCATAATAGAATTTCCAAGATACGCAGGCAAGCAGATTAGAGACATACTTGAGGATAGATCCAGAGAGGCATTTCAGCCGCATGCAATCATCGACGATACGCTTGATTTAATAAGCGACATAACCGCTAACCCACCGATTAACGGTGATGTTAGAGTCGGATTAGAACTTCTATACTATTCCGGCGTCCTAGCTGAGAACACTGGTTCAAGAAGGGTTCTTCCAGAGCATGTTCGCAAAGTCCATAGTGAAATAAACCCGACCATAACAACTGAGGATGTAATGAGTCTTGATAGTAACGGAAGACTAATCCTCCTAGCTCTTGTTAGAGGCCTAAAAGCCAGTGGAGCAGCGTACATAAGCCTAAGAGAGATGCGGAAATTCTACAATATTGTATGCGAAGAGTATAATGTTAAGCCCGTTGAGGATTTTGAGGCCCATGTTCAAGACCTCATATACCGTGGGATAATCGACATGAAGTCCCTAATAGAAATCGGAATCTCCGGTGCAACCCTAATAGACCTAGAGAAATTCCTAAATAATCTTCTTGAGCAGATCGAGCGTGTAGAGCGGGAAGCATAATGAATGTAAGAAGCAGAGAAAAAATGAGCATATGGGAAGAGCTAGAGCTAGGCTTAGGTGGAGGGAAAAAATTCCGAGTTCTAGTTCACTTAATCATGAACCCTGAAAAGGCTTTCACCAAATACGCTTTGGCTAAAGCCACAGGCCTTAGAACCCCCTCCATCGAGAGAAGATTGAAAACGCTTGTAGATCTGGGCTGGGTTAAAGAGTTTAAGTTTAAACCTAAAACTTACCAGATAAACCTTGAAAATGAAACAGTTAAAGCACTTCTAGAATTCTTCCGGGAGCTACGCGTATGCCGTTTATGGAAGTTTAAACCTGTCTAGAGACCCCCTCCCCCCAAATTTTCACAGACATCTTAAATATTGATTAATGAAAAAATGTTAATTGGCGTGCAAGGATGGCTAAAATAAGGCGTAGATTACCTTCCAGAACGTCCATCCCAGAGCTTAGCAAGCTGGAAGTCGATATGGAACGTTGTCTAAACCCTTGGAACGGCGGATGTGAAAGTACCGATATAGCTCTTTACATAATGTATAAAGGTGAGAAAATCCCCCTCTGCTGGAGATGCTGGAGAAAAATTTCTAGAAGAAATTTTGAGTGGGAGGCTTACTAGAATGGATGATTTAGAGGTTCTGAACGGTGTTGGATCAGCAATAGCCTCTAAGCTTAGGGCTGCTGGCTACACAACCATAGAGGCAATAGCTGTTACTCCACCGCTTGAGATAATGGAAAAAACGAACATAGGCTTCAACACGATACTCAAAATTCAGGAAGCAGCGCGCAGAATGATATCTGCCGACTTCAAAACAGCTCAAGAATACTATGAAAAAAGAAGGGACATGAAGCGGTGCACAACTGGATGCAAAAAACTCGATGAAATACTCGGTGGCGGAATAGAGACTCAAGCGCTGACAGAGCTCATAGGTGAATATGGCTCCGGTAAAACCCAAATATGCATGACGCTCTCGGTTATGGCGCAGCTACCTTATGAAAAGGGAGGTCTAGAGGGTAAGGTTGCGTTCATAGATACTGAGGGAACCTTCATGCCTGAACGCATATATCAGATAGCGTCCAATTTAAGTCTCGATCCGAGTGAGGTTGCCAGCAACATATTGGTTGCGAGAGCCTACAACAGCAGCCACCAATGCCTGCTCATAGATAGATTATTCACGCTTTGCCCAGAAAATAATGTGAAGCTAGTTGTTGTTGATAGCATGATAAGTCACTTTAGAGGCGAGTACATTGGGCGGGAAAACCTTTCAGAAAGGCAGCAGAAGCTAAACCAGTACTTACATAAGCTAATTAGGCTTTCAGAAGCCTATAACCTGGCCGTTGTCATAACAAACCAGGTTCAATCTAATCCGGCTGCCTTCTTCGGCGACCCGAACAGGCCTGCTGGCGGAAATGTAATGGCCCACGCCTGCACCCATAGGGTCTATTTGAGAAGAGGTTCAAGGGGTGTTAGAATCGCTAAAATAATTGATAGCCCGTATCTGCCTGAGAGAGAAGCTCGTTTTGTGATAACGGAGAAAGGTATAGCGGATGCTGAAGAAAAGAGCTAAAAATTTAATTAACCCTGACAATATTGTAGCCCGCAGCCCTCCTAAGTCTATTCATTATCGCTAAACCCAAGCCCTCCTCCGGGACCCCTTCAGCTATTATTATATCAACTTTTTCCTCATCGAATTCTCTAAGCAATCTGAATAGATTTCTTGCCACTGACGTGAGATCTCTTCGACTTCCCAGCAGCTTCACAGTTCCCGCCTCATATTTCGATAGGCTCTCTTCTGTGGCTAATATACCTACCTTCCGTCCCTCCCGTATATGCCGCTCAGCTAGCTCCCCAATCTTCTTGACAACCGCATCGAATTCACCCTCAACAACAATCAGCTCAGCTCTCGGAGCGTAATGTTTATGCTTCATTCCCGGCGAGCGGGCGTGTTTAATATGAATCTCACTTCTAGCCGCAGCTGCCGGATGAACCGTTACCTCACCTAAGACACTCCTCAGCTCCTCATATGTTACTCCACCCGGTCTTAAGATGCGGGGTGGATCACATGTTAAGTCTAAAACCGTTGATTCAACACCTATATTTGTCGGTCCAGCGTCAAGTATGATATCTATCCGCCCATACAAGTCCTCTATGACATGTTCAGCCACGGTTGGGCTTGGTCTACCGGCTAAGTTAGCGCTTGGAGCCGCTATAGGTGTTCCAGAAGCCTCTATTAAGGCTAGGGCAACCCTGTGCTTAGGCATCCTGATGGCTATTGTGTCCAATCCACCGGTTGTCACCCGGGGAACCATGCTTGAAGCCTTAAGAACCAGCGTTAGAGGGCCCGGCCAGAAACGATCTGTGAGGGCTTCAGCGCACTCGGGGGTCTCCTCAGCAAGTTTGTAGATGTCATTCTCATTAGCTACATGCACTATTATCGGATTATCTAGAGGCCTCTTTTTAGCCGTATAAATCTTCCTGACAGCGTCAGGATTGAGGGCGTCTGCCCCTAAACCGTAAACTGTTTCTGTTGGGAAGGCTACTAGTCCGCCTTTACGGATAATGGCTGCCGCTAGACTGATCTTCGCGCTCTCCGGATTCTCACAATTAACCTTAAGTACAATAGTCTTTTTCATCGAATTTCCGTCCATCAAGAAAAAATATAATGCTCCGTTTTTAATATGTATTTAAGCCGGGATAACTCCCTCACTTAATGTGCAAGCTCGGTGGCCTAAATCAATGGAGAATTTGAAAGAGTACTTTCCCTTTATACGAAAATATTCGTCGCTTTCTGAAGTTCTAAGGGATCAAGAGCTCGCCTCCTTGGGAGATGCGTTCGTTAACTTCATTTACTCATTAACCCTGTCCAGAACTGCTGGTAAACCTATTGGGCGGAAACTTGATAGCTATGTGCTTTCATCGGCCTTAAGAAAAGCTGGTATGAGAGCGCTATTGCCCCATAGAACTGATAGGCATAAACAGGCTGATGCGGCTGAGGCTCTAATAGTTTATGGTTGGCTCTCAGAAGTCATATCCCTTAGAGAAACTATTGATATACTGATGCGTGAGGAGGATCTCTCAGAAGGAGTGAGCATACTTCTAAAAGAGATTATAAAGAGAAGTCGCCTGCTTCGGCAATAAAATGTGTCAGGCTTTATTCGATACCTACTCGTTTTTCTCGAATGCCTTCTTAAACTCGTTCCTTAGATCTCTTCCTCTCTGAAGGATTTTTCCAACAGCCGTCTTTAACGCTTCTTCAGGGCTTCTGTTCCCTTTCGTCCTTACGGTTATTACGGGGTTTGCTACTAGAGGGTGGGATATATTGTAGCTGGCAAACTCAACCTCCTCATCTTCCAGTAGTACTGTCTCTAGAAGGTTGCATAAGGTGTGTCCCTCTCCCTCAACCTCAATCACAAGCTCATTCGGTTTTCTATCCAATATCTTTACTTTCATCCCAATTTCACCTCTTTATTCATGTTATGCTATATGATTCTGGAACCATAGTCTGAAGCAATCTTTCTCGCCTCAATATTCCCACACCTCTCACAATATAATTTTTTACCTCTCTTGTTTTTCAGCCTCAGTGTTCCACCACATTTTGAGCATAAAGCCAATATTACGCCTAGATTCTCGTCCTTGGTTGTTAGATGAAATATTCTGTTTGCAGTACCTATCACTTTTGCGCGAACCAGGTCGCCGACTTTAAGCGCATCGAAGATATCTTTAGTGTATTTCACATCAATGTCTGAAACATGCAGGACGCCTGTGAAGAAGCCTGAGAGAAATTTTCTTCCAACTTTTATTATGCGTATGAACGCTGCGGCACCCTGAATGTTTGTAACGTGTCCTACAACTATACTTTTAACACTTGGAACATTCACTCCACGCGTCAGCGGATAAACTGAAACCTTTCTGCTGACCGAATCCACCAGTATATATCCCACATTCTTCGAATATATGACCCCATTCTCAACGTAGGTTCCAAGGTCGGGTATAAACTCTTCTATTACACCTATCTTTTCTCCGGGAACAACAAACTGTCCGCTTTTTCTCATGTTCGACATAACTCAAACATCCGTTTATCAGATTAAACTGTCTCTAACATTACTCATAAACCATGATATTAGTTTTGCTATTCAGCCAAGGGCCGCTTAAGTTCTCTCATTCCGCTTCCTCCTTTCTGGGAGAATTATAGATTTAGTTTTTAGTTCGTATTACGCGATATAGGTCGGCTTTCACCAGATACTGCCTTTTTCTATGAAATCTGTAGGTTCGACCGATAGTTAGGTTAATCTCATAAATTTTATCTATCACCCCGTTCAATCGGGGAATTTGTCTACTGAGAAATTCTCTCACAGATGGGCTTCCTTTGTGTAGAGAGTATACGATATCAGATATCTCCAGAGCTTTTTTTAGGAATCTTATGTCTGCACCTCTATGCCAGCTCCCAAACGGAGGATTCATCAATGTTGTGTCGAAGTGTCCGTTGATGCACCTTATGTCTCCAGTAACGAAGTCAACGTTGACCTTCAGCTTATTGGCGTTACCGACCGCAACCCTAATGGCTTCCCCGTCTATGTCGACGCCAACAACCCACTTGGCGCCGAGAAGTGACGCTGCAATCGCCAAAATACCTGATCCGCAACCCAAATCAATAACCTTTTTTCCGCGTAAATCATCATAAACTTGAGCTGCGATATGGGCTATGCTAGCCGCACTCTCAGCGTCAAGCGTGTATCCCTCCCACTTAAGCTTTGGATGCGGGATTGGAGCGAGCTGAGAGAGTAGGAGGGCAAGCTGTCTTCTTCTCAGCATTTCGATTAAATCTTCCTCCTTATGCTTAAAGTAGACCTGATTCTAAGCATTCCTTCCACGATGTCTTTCCGATAGCAACATATGTTTCTAGAGGTGTCAAAACGGGCTTAGGGAATTTCTTAGCCTCAAGGGAGATTCTTGGGCACGCCGTGTTCACATAGCTTTCTACATCCGGAAACTCTAGTAGAATTTCAGGCGTAATCTCCCTCATTGCTAATAGAACAGCCCTTCTACCTGAAGCCTCCAGTTCCCCTTTAATTTTCAACGCTTCTTCAAGATTAAATTGACCGGTTTTAAGTCCGATTATTACACTCCATCTCAGCGCTTTTGAGGCTTCTGATATATCCGCCCACCGCCTATTGATCACACGTTTAGCTTCGTCATCCACTCTACGAGCTTTTCCCTCAAAGGGATCAGCGGCAACAGTAGGCTTCATCGTGGCTAAAAATAAACCTAAAGCGTGAAATAATCCCCCGCCGACGAAGAGGAAGGCCTCAACCAGGCTTGAGATGGCCTTAGCGTTCCTATAGTCACAGCCCAGCACTTGACCAGGATACTTCAAACCGGGCTCATGCCCAACATAAACTTTCTTACCAGCGGCCCTAAGAGCTTCTTCAGCCTCGCTTAATTTGTGAGCATGCTGAACGGTTGTAGCCAAACCGATGTTGTTCCATGGCTTAAGATAGCGCAGTGCATCCTCAACCGCGGTCTTAATGCTAATGTTCGCTTTAGCCTCAACATAGAGGATTGGGATGCGCGTTGAAGCCATCAGATGCCTAAAATACTCCATCTCAGAATGTCCATAATGGATTATTAGATCCGCTGATAGAACCTCAGCCTCATTAATCGCTAGGTCGCATGCCCCATAGCAGGGGTCAGCTGAGATTATTGGCAGAGCGCCAGCTTTCTCTATGATGGATGCTATTCGTGTAGCCTCAGGCTTAAGTCCCTCAGGCAGCTGCACTAAGACCCTTTGAGCCTTACGTTTAAGAATTTCCTCTATTACCCTCTTTTCCTCTAAATCAAATATTGTATGCATCCTGATACCAAGATAAGAAGTACGCTTAGAAATATTAATCCGTTTTTAAACGGGATTTAAACAAAAATATTAGGGTGGATGAAAAATTGGGTGATTGTAGTTGGGCATCCTTCATTCGTCGTAGAGCGGTATATCTAGGTCGGGGTCTTCACGTTTTCCTCTGCCCGTTGCCTTCTCAATTGTTATGCGCTGTTCGATTGACGCCACTAGCTTCCTTGTTTGGACAACAACATCCGGGTTAACTGATACACTGTCTATTCCGCTTCTGACGAGAAACTCTGTGAACTCCGGATAGACGCTTGGAGCCTGCCCGCATATGCTTACGGTTTTGCCGTCTCGGTGGGCTAATTTGATGAGCATTCTTATTGCCCGCTTAACCGCTAGGTCTCTTTCATCGAATAGATGTGCAACTGTTTCGTTATCCCGGTCGCAGCCGAGAATAGTCATTGTTAGGTCGTTGCTGCCAATGCTATAGCCATCTACGTACTTGTTGAATTTGTCGGCTAGGAGGCAGTTGCTCGGTATCTCAGCCATGAGCCATATTTTGAAGTCGGGTCCACGGCGTAACCCCTCTTCTTCCATTATTTTAATGATCCTTTCCAGCTCATCCACACGTCTGCAGAAAGGTATCATAACCCAGAGGTTCTTAAGTCCATACTCGTCACGTACTTTCTTGACGGCCTTAACCTCCAGTCTGAAGGCTTCGATATACTTTGGATCGTAGTATCTTGATGCACCCCTCCAGCCTAGGAGGGCTGATGGCTCAACAGGCTCATATTTCTCTCCGCCCTTAAGCTCCCTGTACTCGGATGATTTGAAGTCGCTGAAGCGCATGACGACAGGCCTAGGATAGAAGGCAGCGCAGATTTTGCGGAATGCTTCAGCGAGCTTATTAACAAATTCCTCAGCTTTACCCTTTTCAATCATGTAAAGCGGGTGCTCACCAATATCGCTTGACCAAACGAATTCCTGTCTAAGCAAGCCCACGCCGTCGGCTGGTAGAGCCGCAACCCTCTCAGCGATCTCAGGCTCACCTAGGTTAACGTAAACTTTAGTTCCAGTAATTATGTAGGGTTCAGCAACTGTGATCGCGGATGGCGCGGCCTCCGCTTTCTCAACAGCCTCCTCAAGTATGCCCTCATACACTACGCCTAGCTTTGCATCCACAGTTACAGTCATACCGTCTTTGAGAGCTTCCGTTGCCGGATTACCTTTAGAGGCTGTTCCGACAATGCAGGGGATGCCGAGTTCCCTAGAGACGATGGCAGCGTGACAGGTCATCCCACCGGAGTTAGTTATGATGGCGGCTGCCTTACGCATTGCCGGAACCCAGTCTGGAGCCGTCATCTCGGTAACCAGTATCTCACCCTTCTGGAACTCATTGATCCTGTCAACTGTGGGTATAACATGGACTTTTCCAGCGGCTATTCCCGGTGACGCTGGAAGCCCCTGAACGAGAACCCTCCGCTCCTTTGTTACAGTAGGCTTCTCTTCAACAGCCTCAGGCTTCTTCAGAGCCCAGACGGTTTCAGGTCTCGCCTGAAGTATGAAGAGCTTGTTTGTCCTCTCGTCTAGGGCCCATTCAATATCCATAGGCTTGCCATAGTGCTTTTCGATTGTGATGGCATATTTGGCTAGTTCCCTAATCTGCTCGTCAGTGAGCACTTGCTTATCTTGTAAATCCGGTGGAACGGGTCTACGCTCGGTTCCGCCTGATGGCAGCCTCACCAGCTGAACAGTTTTCTTAGAAATGTTCTTTTTCACTATCGCTAAATCTGATTTCCTAACGTAATACTCATCCGGTGTTATTGTTCCCTGAACAACGTATTCGCCAAGCCCGTAGCCTGCCTCTATTAGAACAACGCTCCTGTCTCCGGTGGCAACGTCAAGCGTGAATATGACGCCGCTAGCTTTGCTGTAAACCATCAGCTGGACGGCTGCGCTTAAGGCAACAGCCATATGATCAAAACCCTTCTGAACTCTGTAGAAGATGGCCCTGTCAGTGAATAGGCTTGCGTAGCAGTGCTTTATTTTTTCAACAACCTCCTCAGCTGTGTGAACGTTCAGGTATGTTTCTTGCTGGCCAGCGAAGCTTGCATCTGGAAGATCCTCCGCGGTTGCTGAGCTACGAACTGCGACGAATGGATCCTTCTCACCAACCTTTCCGGCGAGCTCCTTATAGGCTTTAACAATCTCCTCCTCAAGATCTTTAGGCATTTCAGCCGAGGCTATCAGCTCCCTTATTCTTGCGCCTATGCTCTGAAGTTTTCTAGTGTCATTGAAATCCTTAAGTTCCCTAAGAATTTCAGATATTTTCTCGTCAAGCTTATTTGCCCTTAGATAGTATCTGTAGGCTTCAGCGGTTGTCGCAAACCCGTACGGTACTGGAACACCGGTTTTCCTAGTCATTTCGCCTAGGCTTGCGCTTTTCCCTCCAACAAGCGGCACATCCTCAATGCCTATCTCATCAAACCATAATACAAATTTTTTCTTAGACATTTGATTGTTCACCTCTCTCATTTAGGCTTGAACTTGAATGGGTTGAGCGGATAGCTTTTCAATAACTATTCTACATGGGGTTGGCAATTTAGCCCCCGCCCTTCTGAGGGCGTCTTTAGCGATTTTTAAGCCTTCCCCATAAACTTGGACAACAATTATCTTCTGGTCGGGTTCTACGCGGGCAGCCCTGCCAGTAGGTTTACCGAAAGCTCTACGCATTCCCTCTTGAAGCCTGTCAGCGTGGGCGCCGAAAATCATTTTGTTCTCTCTTAAAATAACATGTGGAAGGATCATAATCCGCATGTAATATCTCTTGCCAAGATTTCTCTGTAGGTATCGGTTGGCTGCGATTCGGGCTGCCTCTAAGGCATTATGTCTGATTTGAGCCCTCTTCTCGGCTACAAGGGAAACCCTATGAGTATAGCTCCCAGATGGATCCCCAAAGGTGAATTTAGTTATCTTCGATTGGGGAGCGCCGTGAATATATTCATGTCTCACGTATGGCATCCCTTTAACCTCACGGTAGTTTCGTGCTTTCATGTCGGTTTCCCCCTAGCATACAAATAAGAGGAATATTTAAATCTTCACCTAAAATCTTCTCTTAGATCTTCAGAGGTCTACTCTTAAACCATATTTCAGCTAGTTTATCATAGTTTTTGAAGATCTTCTTTAAGATTGGGATATAGAGCCTTATTTCCTCATCAGTCATATACTGAAATTGATATTCACCTATGTAAGGTGACTCTTCGCCTATTCTTGTTATGAACTCTATGTGCATGAATGGATCTCCCCTTTTAATCGTTATCGGGCTTCTCTCATTGCTTAAATTGACAACCTCAAGCGCCAATCTGCCGACAAAGCCGCTGTGAACCTTCGCTGCATTAAGAAATGAGAGGCCGGCTCTTCCGTACTTGCTTTTAGCCGTTAAATGCGCAACGAAGTTTGGCGGGGTGAAAACTATCTCATTGGAGATAAGGTTCTTATGCTCAAGATACTGAAGAGTTGTTTCCTCCTTAACGGTCAGAACATAGCTGTCTCCATCAAGAAGATTCAGATCGAATGGATAAATACACTTGTATTTCTCTATAAGTTCAAGCAATCTATCCTTACCAATTATGCACATCCTCCGCATCACCATTCCTTGACAGCAAAACTACAAAATAAACATTCAGAAACCTTAAAAATATAACGCCTAAAAGACGCGCGCGCAATCTAATTCCAAACATCAAATTTAAATCACACCACTCTACAAAAATAAATTGGGCCGCTGGGAGGCAAGCTGAAAAAGGGGCCCGTGAAATCTGGGCCTAACGCCCAATTCGGGAAGCGTAGCCTGGATAGCGCATCGGCCCTCTAGGGAAATGTGGAAAAGCCAAGGAAAGCCGAAGATCCTGGGTTCAAATCCCAGCGGGCCCGCCAAAATTTTGGTTCGAGTCTTGGAAGGTTGATCATTGAGATATGCATGGGCTTTAGGGGTTCCTCAAGGTCGGAGCCCACCGCATGCATAAGCTGCCAGATCCTGAGAGATGGGGGTTCACATATAGGGTTTGGAGACTACAGACACACATCACTAGAACGCGTCTGGTTCTACCTGAGCGATGAGGCTCCAAGCGCTGTTTCAAAGAACGAGGTCACAATGGCACTAGCGGAGGGCGGACTAAACCTATTCTGGGGAACCGGAGCAACCGACATAACAGAAGCTTACAAAACCTTAACAGCACACCTACGCATGGAGAGAGAACACATAACATAAAATATACCCTAAAGAACATATGGAAAATACTGGTCAGGAAGTAGACGTGTATGAACCAAAAAATATTCAAAAAAACTAGGGAAATCATAACGCAATCATATCTCATGAACTTATATGCCGCTTGACATCAAGCACCAACAATATGGAACCGGTTTAGATTCACTGATTTGACTCTTATTATTGATTTTTGTAGCCGCCCTCTCAGTGTAAGGAACTCTTAGTTCTGATGAACCAAACCTATAATCCCACAGCCCTCACAAACCATAGTCAGGAGATCGTTAAGGGGATGGGGCTCCG
>CAZGXE010000026.1:0-12994 GCA_964529605.1 uncultured Candidatus Bathyarchaeia archaeon
TAAGCATAGCGATTGGTGGAGGGGGGAGATACGATAAGCTCATAGAACTCTTCGGTGGCGGTGAAGTGCCAGCTGTTGGTGTGGCGCTGGGTGTAGACAGAATAATGCTTGCAATGGATAAGCAGGGCGTCAATCCGCCGAAAAATGAGGGAGCGAGAATTCTGGTCATTCCAGTTGATGAGAACACTCTAGCGGAAGCCTTCAGAATCTCCACCATGCTTAGGAGGGAGGGCATAGCGGCTGAGATTGAAGTTATGAGACGATCCCTTTCACGCTCCCTATCTGACGCTAGCAGAAGGGGAATAACCCACGCAGTTATAGTTGGACCTAGAGAGATCAGTGAAGGGAAAGTTGTTCTGAGAAATATGGAGGGCAAAACTCAGGAAGAAGTTAAGATAAAGGATCTGCCGGGTGAAATTAAGGCTTAAGTCTTTTCAGAGTTCTTTAGGCTGCTTTCCAGGGTTTCTATCACATTCTCACGGCCCATAGCAACTATGTAGGGGCCTAATCTCGGCCCTGAGGGAGCGCCTAAAAGTATCATGTAAAGCGTTCTGAAGAAGTCTTTCGGCCTAATATTATTCTGTCTAGCAATCTCAAATATTGCGCTCTGAATCTTCTCAGCTTCCTCTTCAGCTCGGATCCTCTCGATAAGCTGCTTTATCGCATTTATCTCGTTCCGCCTTAATTTAACCGATGTCCCAGTTATTTCCTCAAAATCTCTAACCCAGTTAAGGGCGTAATCAATGCGTTTCTTCAGATCTTCCGTAACCTCCCTCTCATCCCTTATGTATCTGTAGGCCTTGAGCTTGCCGACTATGAACTTGAACTCTGAGCCTCTAGGCGCAACCTTAGCCAGATAGGTAAGCACATTATAGGGCACATGTACGCTGGGTTTTTCAGGAGGCCTCATGAGCCAGCAGTATTTATACAGACCTTTTAGCTTCGCCTCCTCCATCCGATCGCTGAGCCTAATCCTGCCGAAATATATGTCCTCCAGCTCATCCAGCTCATTCATGTATCGCGGTATATCCGTAACGGATATGTTTCTTGTTCCAACAAATCGCTTCAGCGTTAGGAGGAGCATTGATTGTGGGGAGCCGTATCGGAGCCAGACTTGAGGTGTGAAAACATTCCCGGTTGACTTTGAGATTTTTCTCCCGCTTTTGTCTAAGAACATCTCGTACTGCGCATGGAGTGGAGGCTCATAGTTAAGTATTTCACGTGAGATCCTATCGTTCACTCTAACCGAGTCGGAAATGTCTTTCCCATAGGCTTCAAACCTTATTCCCAAGGCCCGCCATCTAGCTGCAAACTCCCCAGCCTTCCACCCTAATTTACCTTCGCCTTTGGTGTAGTCAGCTTCACCCCTATATCCGCAGCCTTCGAGCCACCTTCCCTTCACCTCCATCCCCTCGCATATATATAGAACCTTATTCTCCTTCGGCAGAAACTCATAAGCCTTAGTTGTGTATATTCTTCCGCATGAGGCGCAGATTGGAAAGTATGGGAGAAACTCTAAATATTTCTCCTGACCAGTTTCCTCCCGTATGATCCCGCCTACACGCTTAGCATTCTCCAGAATCTCCCTGATTTCATTGTTGAGTAAGCCTTTCCCGTAAGCCTCAACAGCCGACATGAACCTATATTCTATGCCGAGCTTTTCTAAGGCCTCAAGTAGCAGATGAACCATGTGATCTCCATAGCTGCTGTGGCAGCCGAATGGATCCGGGATATCGGTGACAGGTTTACCCAAATACTTCTCTAGGGAGGGGGGCAGTCCAGCTGGAACACTTCTTAAACCATCTTTATTGTCTGAGAAAACTATGAACTCAGACCTATACCCTTGCTCTTTGATTGCAAGTGAGACAGCGTAGTTTCTTGTAACCTCAGATATGCTTCCTAGATGCGGAATACCGGAGGCAGCTACACCGCTCTCAACCCTGATGACGTCCAGGCTCCTGCCGAGCTTTCGCTCCCGCTCAATTATTTCAAGAGCCATCTTATCATACCATGTACCGTGACCAATTATCTTCTCAGTTTTCCTCAAATCTTCCTCATCCTTCACCAAATCTACGCTGAGAATATGAAAATTAAGATAAAAGTTTATTGATCTGGAACTTATCCTCGATTAGACGGCTGCTGAAGCCGATTCTTTCAGAATAACCCTTCTAAAATAAACAATATGGAAGTAAAAGAGGGAAAGAAAAGTTCGTATCAACTCCAGTCTGTCATGTGCTCTCTCCATATCCGACTTTCTCCTTCAGTACTTGAACAGACTCCGGATTCATTAGGGTTGTTGTGTCACCTATTGGCTGATTCCTTAGCAGCGCCTTAAGAATCCTCCGCATAATCTTTCCGCTTCTAGTTTTCGGCAGGTCGTCAACAAACACTATTCTATTCGGCCTAGCAATGGGTCCTATAACCTTATCAACCTGCTTCTTCAGTTCAGCTTCAAGATCCGCCTTCGGCTTGTATCCTGGCTTAAGCACAACGAAGGCCACTGGCACTTCGCCTTTGATGTCGTGAGGCGCGGAGACAACAGCACTCTCAACAACCGCAGGATGCTGGGATATTGCATTCTCAACTTCAGCCGTCGACAGCCTATGCCCTGCAACCTTCATCACGTCATCAACTCTTCCAGTAATCCGTATGTTGCCTATCTCATCATAGATGTAGGCGCCGTCACCAGTATAGTAAATCTTTTCACCGTAAACACCGAAGTATTGGTGTCTGAATCTTTCCGGATCTTTATAGACCGTTCTGAACATGCCTGGTGCAAATGGGGACAACTGAACTAGATATCCACCCTCACCTATACTTGTCGGCTTCCCATCCTCGGTTAAAACGGAGAATTTGGTTCCGGGGAAGGGTCTACCGGCCACTGTCGGTATGAACGGGCCTATGCCTGGAAGAGAGTTTATCAGCGTTGCACCAGTTTCAGTCTGCCACCAAGTGTCAATTATCGGGCATCTGCCTCCGCCGACAACATTGAAGTACCAGAACCAGGCCTCCTCGTTTATTGGCTCACCAACGGTTCCAAGAATTCTAAGCGTGCTTAAATCATGCTTCTTAATCCACTCATCTCCAAGCTTCATAAGCATCCTTATCGCCGTCGGTGCGGTGTAGAATACTGTAACGCCGTATTTCTCAATTATCTGCCACCATCTATCTGGAGCTGGATAATTTGGTGCGCCCTCGTAGATTAGGATGGTTGCGCCGTTCATCAGCGGTCCATAACAGTTGTAGGTGTGCCCAGTTATCCAACCTATATCAGCTGTACACCAGAAGAGGTCTTCATCATGAAGATCAAAGTTCCACTTCGTTGTCCAATACGCCTGCACAGCGTATCCGCCGACGTGATGCTCAATCCCTTTGGGCTTACCAGTTGTTCCACTAGTGTAAAGTATGAAAT
This sequence comes from uncultured Candidatus Bathyarchaeia archaeon, assembly GCA_964529605.1. GTDB lineage: Archaea > Thermoproteota > Bathyarchaeia > Bathyarchaeales > DTEX01 > DTEX01. The sequence continues at coordinate 3,413 of CAZGXE010000026.1, forward strand.
GCATGTCCTCGCTGTCTAGGATTTCCGGTTCACAGTAGGGTTCAGCCTTCTCCATTAGCTCATGCCACCAGTAATCGCGGCCTTCAACCATGTTGACAGATAAGCCGGTTTCCTTTCCAAGCCTCTTTACAACAACAACCTTCTCTATCTCCGTGCCTTCAGCACCTATGTCAGCGTTCGCTTTAAGGTTGATAACCTTCCCTCTTCTGTAGTATCCGTCAGCCGTGACTAGGATTTTTGCTCCTGCATCGATCATTCTATTCCTAAGCGACTCGCCGCTGAAGGCGGAGAAGACAACGCTGTGCACGGCGCCTATGCGCGCACAGGCGAGCATTGCAATGATTACCTCCGGGATCATTGGCAGATATATGCCGACTCTATCACCCTTCTTTACGCCTAAACTTTTAAGGACATTAGCAAACTTGTTGACCTCACGGTATAGGTCGTGGTATGTTAGAACCCTATTCGGTTCATTCGACGGCTCCGGCTCCCATATTACAGCCGCTTTATTCCTGCGCCAAGTTTTAACGTGGCGGTCGAGAGCGTTATAGCATATGTTTAGTTTTCCTCCAACAAACCACTTATAAAACGGTGGCTCCCACACGTATGTTTCAGTCCAATCCTTGAACCACGCTATGCCCTTCCTAGCGAGATCAGCCCACCATGCAACCGGATCCTTAGCAGCCTTCTCATAAATGTTTTCGTCGCTTACCCAAGCTCTCTTCTTCATCTCTTCAGATGGCCAGAAAACGTTCTTTCTTTCAGGATCCTCGACAACCCACTTAATAGGTCTCTCCTTCATTCGAAAACTCCACACTCCAAATTTCTTTTATCTTCATAATACTATGGACAATTATAAACATTTTCTTTAGAAAATCTAGCGTGGATCGGCTCAACGCGATGCTGATCAGCCCTGCTTCCGCATTTCCCAATCTAAACAGCAGATAAGTTTAAATTTGCTATCTGCATTGTTTCTTTGAAAAGTTAAGTTAGATATAACGATTTCAAAGTTTGAGTCGGCTAGGTGTGATATGCTTTGAGTAGAAGGTTTAGCAGGGCCGAAGCCTCTGAAGAATGGGCTCCACGCACAAGACTTGGCAAAATGGTGTTGGAGGGGAAGATATCCTCCTTAGAGGAGGCTTTCGCCAGCGGTTTCAAGATAAGTGAGCCGCAGATAGTGGACACGCTTGTCCCAAACCTTGAGGAGGAGGTCATAAACATAAGCTTGGTTCAAAAGCAGACTGACGCTGGCGAGAAATCCAGGTTTAAGGCCATAGTCGCTGTTGGAAATAGGGATGGATATCTAGGCGTAGGCTCAGGTAAAGCCGCGCAGGTGCGAACCGCCATAGAGAAGGCGGCGAAGAATGCACGTCTAAATATTACAGTTATTCGTAGAGGCTGCGGAAGCTGGGAGTGCGGATGCGGGCAGCCGCATTCACTACCATTCGAGGTTGTTGGGAAATGCGGTGCTGTTAAAGTTAAGATTATACCTGGACCTAGAGGTTTAGGGCTAGTGGCTGGCGAGGTTGCTAAAGTTATTCTCAGACTTGCCGGCCTCAAAGACTGCTGGACAAGAAGCTACGGTCCAACAAGAACCGTTCCCTCATTCTCCTACGCAGTCTTCGACGCCCTAAAGAAGACTTATGAGATTGTCACGCCACTAGATTGGGTGAGGTAGAGGGAAGTGGAGAAGGGTAGCAAATGCCTAGCGGTTGTCAGAGTTCGCGGTAAGGTTAATGTTAGAAAGGAAATTGAAGACACATTGAAGATGCTGAATTTAACCCGCAGCTGCCATGCAACTCTCATTGATGACCGCCCCTCCTATAGAGGTATGCTTCAAAAAGTACAAAATCAAGTGAGCTGGGGTGAGGTTTCAAAAGAGGTTATTGCATTACTTCTGAAGAAGAGGGGGAGGCTTATTGGAAACAGAAGAGTCACCGACGAATATGCCCGGAAGATAGGTTTCGAATCCATAGAGGAGTTGGCTGAGGCCCTATACAACCTTAAAGTTGAGTTTAATAAGCTCCCTGAAGTCAAGCCGGTTTTCCGCCTTCACCCGCCAAGTAAAGGTTATAAGGGTAGTGTGAAAAAGAGCTGGAAGAGCGGTGGAGTAACTGGATATAGAGGGGAAGCAATAAACGATCTACTAAAGAAAATGATGTGATTGGAGGGTTAATGTCTAATGCCACATAAGCTCAGAAAGACCCGTAAGAAGCGGGGTTCCAGAACATGCGGATACGGTAGGGTTGGACAGCACAGGAAGAGCGGCTCTAAAGGTGAGAGAAAAGCTGGGAGGCACAAGCAAGGCTGGTCATGGGTTCTGAGATATCAGCCCGACTATTTCGGTAAGGTAGGTTTTGTTTCTCCGAAAAGCCTTAAGAGAGAGATTCGATTCATAAATTTGAAGGATCTGGAAGAAAATGCCATAAAAATGGCGGGGAGAATCAGAAAGAGCGCACGGAGCAAGAAGATATTCATAGATCTGGAGAAGCTTGGATACACCAAGCTTTTAGGCGAGGGGAGAGTAACGATCCCAATCAGGGTTAAAGTTTCATCCTACACTAAGACTGCCCTAAGAAAGATTGAGGAGGCTGGTGGAGAAATAGTAGTAACCGAGAAAAGCGGGGATGTCAAGGCAGCCAGCTAAATCATCCGATAAGATAAAATAAGGGTTATTTAAAGAAATGTTTGAGGGGGAAATGTGGCCAGTAAATTCCTAAAGGCCTTTCAGCCCATAGTTCGGTTTATTCCCGAAATTAGGGCTCCTCAACGTAGGGTGAGCTTTACTGAGAAACTCCTTTGGACAGCGACCGCCCTCATAATTTATCTGGCAATGAGCGAAATACCGCTTTATGGTTTAGGAAAAGGTGAGGACATACTTTTCTACAGGGTGATATTCGCCTCAAGCAAGGGCACACTTATGGAGTTAGGCATAGGCCCCATAGTTACAGCCGGCCTAATATTGCAGCTTCTCGCGGCCTCAGGCTTCATAGACGTTGATTTCTCCGACCCGGAGGATAGATCTCTATTCTCGGGCGCAAATAAGGTCTTCTCAATAATCATGACCGTTGTCCAAGCATCAGCCTACCTGATAGGAGGCTTCTTCGGCAGCTTAAGCGCTAAGCAGGCGATAATAATATTTACAGAGCTGATTTTTGCCGGTTTAATCGTTATGCTCCTTGATGAGATGATTCAGAAAGGCTGGGGTATTGGAAGCGGAATAAGCCTCTTCATTCTAGCCGGCGTTGCCCAACGCATAATGCTTGATTGCTTCTCAACAATACCCTCCCTAAGCGATCCAACTAAATATAGGGGGATAGTCGCAGCCATGATTCAAACATTACTTACCGGAGAACCCATTGGAAACCTCTTCATAAGATCTAGAGGCGACCCAAGCATACTAGGCTTAATATTAACGGTTGGCATATTTATGTTCTGCATCTACGCTCAGGGGGTTAGGGTTGAGATACCGATTGCTCATTCACGCTTCAGAGGCTTCAGGGGGAGATATCCAATAAATCTTCTCTACGTTTCCAACCTACCGGTCATATTCGCATCAGCACTCTTTGGGAACATATACGTTTTAGCCCAAATATTATGGAGCAACTATCACACTAACGCAACCTTAAGCCCCTGGATAAAGCTAATTGGCGACTTTGAATATTCCCAGGCAGGCAATCTCCAGCCAATAGGTGGACTGGCATACTATGTCACATCTCCCAGAGGATTCATGGATGTCCTAGGAAGCCCCATTAGATACTTGGTTTACGCTACGATGCTTATACTCTTCTGCGCGGTCTTCTCATGGGTTTGGCTTGAGGTTGGGGGATTAGACCCGAAAACTGTTGCTAGACAGCTTGTTGATTCAGGGATGCAGGTTCCCGGCTTCAGGAGATCTGAGAAGGCGATTGAAACCATTTTGAGACGGTACATTCCAACGGTCACTTTGTTAGGCGGCTTAATAGTAGGTTTCCTAGCGACAGTAGCCGACTTCTTCGGAGCGTTCGGAACTGGAACAGGCATACTGCTCTCTGTGGGAATAATCTACCAGTACTATCAGCAGATAATGAGGGAACGTATTGAAGAGATCTACCCAGGTATAAGAAGATTTCTTGGGGGATGAAATTCTATGCTACCTGAATTCCTCGGAATCCTTCCATACTCAACGATTTTCATAGCATTCTTAGCTTTCGCCGTTTCCCTCGCGACCACTCTACTAAATCGTAAGTTCATTGATAGACGATTGTTCGAGGAATGGCAGAGGGAAATTGCAAGATGGAACGCTGAAAAAGAGCTCGCCAAGAAAACAGGTGATAAGAAGCTTATGAGTAAGGTTAAAAAGCAGGAGCTCCGAATAATGCAGATCAGAGCTAAAATTTCTAATCAGCAGATGAAAACAACGCTAGTTACATTCGTCCCACTTCTCGCAATGTGGTGGGTGCTAGTCGGTTTTTACGGAAATAAGCCAGTTGCCTTCATACCTCTGTTCTGGGAGAAAGCTGGGATACCCTTCTTCTTCTGGTATGTTATATGCCAATTCTTCTTCAACTTTATCCTCTCAAAAGTCTTCAACGTCTCTATGGGAATGGGAGCAATGGGTATGGGAACAAAAACGTGAAATATGCGCTCAGTAAGTCAGTAACCTTCTCAGAAAGAGCGGGGGTGAAATATAAAATGGTTTCCTCCACTGAGAAAAAAATCATCATATGCATCTCAGGTTTAGCTGGCTCAGGAAAGAGCACCGTAGCAAAGAGAATTGCTGAGCATTACGGGCTCAGATATTATTCTGGTGGAGAAGCTTTAAAAGCAATCGCCGCGGAAATCGGATATGAAATCTCTAAAAGTGGATGGTGGGAAACTGAGAAGGGTGCAAGATTCCTCAAGGAACGCTTAAAGAATCTTAATTTAGATAGACGTGTCGACCGGAAAATGCTGGAGCGGGCTAGGGAAGGCAACGTTGTGTTAGATAGCTGGACTATGCCTTGGCTTCTGAAAGAAGGCTTCAAGATATGGCTTGACGCCCCAGAGAAAGTTAGAGCCCAGAGAATCTCTAAAAGGGATGGGATAAGTGTTGAAGAAGCATTGAGATGGATGAGGGAGAGAGAAAGCAGGACCAAAGAGATCTATAGGAGACTCTACGGTTTCAAGCTCGGCGAGGACTTTGAACCCTTCCACGTAATATTTGATGTAAGCAACCTTGACCAAGAAGAAGTATTTAGAGCTTTATGCTTAGTAATTGACAATCTGGTTTTCAGAAAGCAAACACAGTCGCCCACAACAAAAGAAAAGAACTAACCAGTACGCCAATTTTTGTTAAGCGCGGTCTAGAAGACTGCAATGTTTACTAACCAAAGCACTAAGTCTCCAAGGAAAATGGCCGACAGGAACCCTAGAGTTATGAAGAATAAGAATGGTAAGCCGATTGTAACCCAAATCTTCCCATCCACTTCACTAGGTATGTTCTCTTTCACTTCACTTTCTCCATTCCCACTTAGGCGCTGAAGTATTTTTAGATGCCTATGCATCTTGCCATTCTCCTCCACATCGAAAACCTCCAAGAGCATGTAGTGATGCTTCTTCACGCGTAATTTTTGAACATCAACCCTAAATCCGGTTATAAAGGCGAAGACCTTCGCAATTAGCTTCTCTTCCTCTAATCCCTCAAACATTTTTCCCCTACTTCTCGCCAAATCCACAACATTTCTTGACACTATTGCAATTGGTAGAAGCGACGCTACTAGAACCGCATTATTGAATGTTGATAATGGCAACGGCATTGAAACTATAGGCATGTGAGGCTTGAGTATGGGCTTAATGTTTCCCAAGTTTGGGCGGGTTGGCATGGAAGCAGCTAAGCACATCAGAGCCTTGGCATCTGCCCCGCCGAAAAGTCCTAAATAGAATAGTACCAGAGATAATCCGATGGTTATGGTTGCCGATATGATCCATTTCATTATAAACGTTTGATCCCAGTTATTCAAGGCTAGCTGAACCAGCGTTAAAGCCAGACCTATTGGCGCGAAGATAATCCATACGGTATTCGGAACTTCTCTAGTTTTTATGTCATAAATGGAGGCAATCATGAGAAAAAGCAGGCATATCAAAAATCTTAGAGGGTCGAGCCAACCATACATGCTATGCACCATTAGACTCTTATTTCTTATTTCCGCTACTCAAATAAAAGGAAAACCCACATTTCAAACGCTTCAACCACTAATATACGCCAAAGAACATATTTGTATTTTTACCTTTTCATTTTCTTCAGAAAATTAACTCTATTTTTTTAAAATAGGGCTTTAAATTCCAACTGCTGGAATTCTGGGAAAAATCTTTCAACTATTAGAATTTGGGCTAAAACAGATACTAACATGTGTTTCCTCATCCATGGAAAACAAATTAACAGTCTTCCTCTTAGAATCTGCATCGATTTTTCGTAGCTTTGATTAGGAAATCCTCTTCCAAGGAGATGAGAATGATATAACAGTTCTCTGGGGAAGCAGAGCTCTGAATAAAGAGGATTACAGCTAATTAGACAAGCTGAAAAAATTTCTGTGCTGATATTTAATATAATGATTTAATGATTTTTGCTTAGAGGAGAACATTTGAACCCCAACAGCCATAATACTCAAACATGATAGATTCAGAAGAAGTAATCTATTAATGAGAATTTCTTAAGGTATTTAAGTTCGTAAGATTTATGTTGGAGCCCCATCCTCAACAGTTCCCTCTTGGCTTCTTCCGGAGTGAGCAATCCTCTCTTCACCCTTTCAGCCAACTCTTTAACTATCCCCTCCCCTTCTCCTTCACAATCTAGGTCCATTCACTTCCTTCTAAAACGCTTCACCACGGGCTCCCCTAATTTCCTCTTAATGCTATCAAACATTCCGCTCCTTCCCACGCTCGATCGCCTCCTGCACCGTCTCAACTATGCCCCAGACTGTTATAACTATGGGAAAACTAAGCCACCAGATTATTACTCTGAAGGGAAGAGCCTCTACTAGTGGCGGTGGGATGAATTTAGTAAATTCAGGGGGGATTGCCGCGTCAGGCGGTATCCAAAATGATGCAATATAGACAAATGCTAGTGCGAGAATAGCTACCGGGAATCTTTTCAGCTCCATTAGATCATCCCTAGGTATTTTAACGGTTCTTCGATGGAGTGACAGAGCTATGAAAATTGAACTGGCGACGCCGGCCGCAGCCATGTTTAGCGGGAAGAGGGACATCCCTATGTTTCGAGCAGCTACATCAGGCACTATCGCCAGTCGAAGCGAGAATGGCATAAGAGCAACAAAGAATGTGATCATGAGGTTAGTTACGACGAGAGTATCGTCGAAGAAAGGAACTATACCGAAAGCTCGATACACCTCCATCCAGAACGTTGCCACCAGCGCCATGGTGAGAAAGAAGAAAGAGAGCGCTATAGCCATGTCATCTATGCTTCTTATAGCATAATCGGTCAGAGAGTAAGCGCAAAGCCCAAGCGCCAAACCGTAAACTGAATCGCTAATGACGCGGCACTTTTTAGTCAAAGCCGCTCTCCACTCTTTCGGAGAGGACTTCTCCGATTGACACGCATGCCTTTTCTGTAAAGCTTCTATTAAGCTGCCAAACATCATCATTAGGATGATTATAAGCCACCAAGAAGTAACCCTAAACGGGTAGGCTCCCAATACATCTGGAATAATAGTCTCCCATTGGGACAGATACATTTGCACATACATTTGTGTAGTAGCATCGGATGGTATCGAGAGTGAGTAGAAAAATAGAGAAGCCATAATGGGAAAAAGGAACAGCCCTCTTTTGAGGTCTCCACGCACCTCCACCGGCATCCCACGATTTTTATAAAGAACCACAACATTTGCTAGAAAGGTGAATAACATGAGCACCCCCATGATGATTGGAAACATGGTCATACCTATACCTTTGATGCTGGGATCCAGGAAAAACATTAGTTTGAGGGAGAAGGGCATGAGCACTAGGAATACGATGAAAAAGAAGTTTATCCCCATGAGTACGTCACTATATTCAGCAACTACAAACCGTTTAGACGCACCCCACCAGAACATACAAACCAAAAGGAATGTGAGGGCGAAATATGAGACTGCAACCATAACATCTTCGAATCCGCCTATTGTAAAACCCGTCAATGAGTAGGCGCCTAATCCAAGGACTAAGCCGAAAACGCCGTCAACCATTGTTTCAGCTCTTTCAATAAGAAACCCTTTCCACTTCTTCTCTCCAGCGACCTCCTCGCCGGATTTAGGCTTCTCCGACCCCTCCAACTCCTTGACAATCAAGAATAAAAAGTGATGATCAAATAAAAAGATTTTGAACATGCATGTCAATTGCTTTCTGTTTAGGAGACCCTTTCACGGAAAGGATCAAAAATATAAGTGTATAAGTCATTAAGAGAAGTATTGCTGGAGAAGTTTAAAGGGATGAAAATAAGGGTTAGAGCCTTAGTGATTCTCTCCGGGGGAATCATAACAGTGATTTTATCCGCGCTGATAATGTACAGCATATTATTAAAGAATAGTTTCCCAACAGAATATGGGCTAATAAGCGTTTTTCTGATGGCTTTATTCAGTCATCTAACAATTGTTGCAAGAGGCTTATTCTTACCCCTATTCCTCTCGCTAACAGAACATTATAATCTATTAGTTTTAGGTTTAGCAGCCGGATTAGGTGGGGGATTAGGTGAAATTGTGGCTTACTCCTGGGGGCAAGGCATAAGAGAGATATTAAGCCCGGAAGACGGGCGGAAGGATCCACTACCGAAAATAGTTGAACGATACGGACTCATAGCGATCTTATTGTTTGCCGCTTCGCCACTACCTGACACACCAATAATGCTTCTAGCAGGCTCGCTCCATTTCCCCTTATGGAAGTTACTCTCCATTCAAATAGTTGGAAAAACAATCCTATATTCGCTTGGGGCAGCGTTAGGCGGCTTATTATTCATGGAGCTAAAATCCTTCGTTGAAGAGATAACCGCCTCCATTATAATTTTAGTTGCGTCCATAATCTTAAGCGTGCTTGTGTCATGGAGCAAGAGTAGAAGATGGATGCTGCATGCTTTAAGAAAAATGGGTATAAACATTAGTTTATAAACCACCAATATTTATTAGTGAGATTAAAGATTCTCCAGTTCGGCATGTCTGAGGCGAGGATACATTATGACCTTAAGAATCTTTAATACCTTAGGTATGCGAAAAGAGGAATTTGCTCCCTTACATGATGGGGAAGTTAGAATATATGCTTGCGGACCAACAGTCTACGATTTCATCCACATGGGAAACACCAGAGCGTTTGTAGTAGCGGATGTTGTACGCCGCTACCTTGAGTATAAAGGCTATAAGGTAACGCTTGTCATCAACATCACCGACATAGATGATAAAATGATAAAGAGGGCTCAGGAAACCGGGTTAAGCATACAACAGCTTGGCGAAATCTACGCTGACGCATACTTCGAAGATATAGCAAAATTAAACATAAAGAAACCCGACGTTAACCCTCGGGCAACCCAGCATATTCCAGAGATGATTGACTTAATTAAAATTCTTGAGCAAAAAGGTTATG
>CAZGXE010000027.1:0-12969 GCA_964529605.1 uncultured Candidatus Bathyarchaeia archaeon
CCTCGTCGAGGTTACTCCACACTATGATAATGGCATAACAGCGATCCAAGCATCTAAAATTATATTCGAGATTCTCTCATATCTTCATAAAAATAGAGGGAAATGTGAGTGGAGGCATTGAATTGAGCATTCCAAGACCGGAGCATCCGAGACCTGATTTTGAAAGAAAGAAATGGATAAACCTCAATGGCGAGTGGCAGTTTGAGATAGATAATAGCAAAAGCGGGCTTGAGAAAGACTGGAAGAGCGGGAAGGAATTTTCTAGGAGAATAATTGTGCCGTTTCCGCCGGAAAGCCCTCTATCGGGCGTAGGAGAGAAAGATTTCATGGAGTCAGTCTGGTATAGGCGCTTCTTCAATGTTCCGGATGAATGGTTAGAAGGGCGAATACTGCTTCACTTCGGCGCGGTGGACTATAAGGCAACCGTTTGGGTTAACGGATGTAAAGCAGGTTTCCATAGGGGCGGATACACACCCTTCACATTCGATATAACCGATCTGATGAAATCTGAAGATAATGAGCTGGTTGTTTGGGCAATTGATGAGTGTCGAAGCGGCCTTCAGCCAACTGGGAAGCAAAGCCACCGCCTAAGATCCTATAGCTGCTTATACACCCGTGTGACTGGAATCTGGCAAACTGTCTGGTTAGAGAAGGTTCCAGACCAGTATATTAGGTACTTTCGCATAATTGCTAATCCATATAATGGATCTCTCTTCATAGAGACTCACGTAGGAGGAGGGGAAGCGAATAATAAACTTGTTCTCTCCGCACATGCTTATGATGGAAAAAGTCTAGTAGTTGAGGGAGAGTCGATTTTTTCTGGACGAGTAGGCCATCTCTACTTGAGCGTGCCAGATCCACATCCATGGTCTCCGGAAGACCCACATTTATACAGGCTAGTTCTTAAACTCTCCTCGGGAGAGAAAACAAGAGATGAGGTTAACTCCTATTTTGGCTTACGTGAAATCCGCAGGTTCAGGAATAATATTCTGCTCAATAATCAGACACGCTTCTTAAGATTGGTTCTCGATCAGGGCTATTATCCTGACGGCGTTTATACCGCTCCTTCAGACGAGGCCTTAAAGCGTGATATAGAGCTGGCTAAGAATATGGGTTTTGATGGTGCAAGACTTCATCAAAAGGTTTTCGAGCCACGTTTTCTATATTGGGCGGATAAGCTCGGCTATCTGGTAGCTGGCGAATTTCCAGATTGGGGCGTGAACCTCACAGATGCATCAGCCAGAGAGGCACTGTTAGATGAGTGGATTGAGACCGTAAGAAGGGATATAAACCATCCATGCATCATAATATGGACACCCTTTAACGAAAGATCAATCCGCACTAATGATGAGGAAACCGCTGAGTTCATTCGGAGAGTCACATATATAACAAGAATTATTGATCCGACAAGGTTGATTATTGACTGCAGTGGCTGGACCCATGTTGATGAGGAAATTGACTTATATGATGTTCACGACTATGAGCAAAATGTCGAATCATTTCGGTCTCACTATGAAGCTCTTAAAGGCATCGATGCAAAATCAATTTCATTTGATCTCAGATCTTTCTTAGGGGTCTTCATGAGAAACATGCCCTATAGGGGTCAGCCGTTCATTGTAAGTGAGTACGGTGGAACATGGTGGAATCCGCCTGATGTAGAGAGCAGTAATAGCTGGGGTTATGGTAAGAGGCCGAAAACTCTTGAGGAGTTCATTACGAGGTACAGGAAATTAACTGAGAGTCTACTCTTCAACAGGGCCATTTCAGGCTTCTGCTACACGCAGCTTTACGATATTGAGCAGGAGACGAATGGATTGTACACTTACGACAGAAAGCCGAAAGTGGATCCGAAGATTATATGGGATATTAATAGGCAAAAGGCAGAGATTGAAAAAGAACCGCTGTAAAGCGGCAATATTAATTACAGCAGCAGAGTAATGTGGAGAGGAGGATCAGATGGTTAAGAACATACTTGAGGTATGGGATTTAAGCGTTGAAGTCTCCGGGAAAAGAGTACTTAACAATGTGAATCTACAAATACCTGAGGGTGAAGTGCACGTTCTTTTCGGCCCTAACGGCTCAGGGAAAAGCTCGCTAGTAATGACTCTCCTCGGCTTCTCAGCCTACAAGATTATTTCAGGGAAAATTATCTTTAAGGGCAAAGACGTAACAAATCTCCCAACGAATGAAAGGGTTGAAATGGGAATGAGCATAGCCTTTCAGAATCCGCCGGCGATTAGGGGAGTTAAGCTCAGCGGAATCCTGAATCATCTGATGCCGAATAAAAGAAGAATCAGCGAGCTTCTTGAGAAAGTGAAGTTTCCGCCGAGCTTCCTTGATAGAGATATAAACTTGGGATTCTCAGGGGGAGAAATTAAAAAATCCGAAATACTTCAGGTTTTAGCCCAGAACGGCGACTTCGTAATTCTCGATGAACCCGACTCAGGGGTTGATATTGAGAATCTGAGGATTTTAGGTAACGCTGTTAGGAATCTATTACGCAATCGCTCCGCCTTAATAATCACCCATTTAGGCGTCATACTCCGCCATGTAAATGCTGACCTAGCACATGTTTTAATAAATGGCACAATAGTCTGCTCAGGTCCGCCAATAAAGATTTTAGGTCAAATACTTACTGAAGGTTATGAGTGGTGTGCCAAATGCCCAAGAGCAAAGAAGCCGCATTACAAGCCAAAGACAAGCCAGCAGCTTTAGGCCCAGACTTAGACTTAAGCCAATATTCTAGGCAGCCTAGGAGCTGGGAGCAGTGTCCAATCTCAAATCTCCCAGAGAGCATTCTGGGAAAAGCTCTCGAGGTAGGCATCGTCCCAGAAGAGGAAAGCCGCGCTGCAACCTTCTTTCAGATCGACCATTCAGTCATCTTTAAGGCAATTCAAAAAATGTTTGAGAATAAAATTGAGATCATGAGCACGAGGGAGGCTCTGAAAAAATATGAGTGGCTGAAGGATTATTGGTGGAGGATAGTGAGGGTTGACGCCGATAAATATACCGCCCTAGCGGAGCTAGCATGGGACCAAGGATACTTCATTAGGATACTCGAAGATCAGAAGGTTGTAATACCGTTACAGACATGTCTCTTCATTTCAGTTGACAACCTAAACCAGAACGTTCACAACATAATAATCGCTGAGCCTGGTTCGGAGGCGCAAATAATAACCGGCTGCACGCTTCACGCTGACGTCCAACGTGGATTACATGTCGGCGTATCGGAATTCTACATTAAGGAGAATGCCAAACTAACATTCACAATGATCCATAATTGGGCTCAAAACTTTGATTCGAGGCCTAGGTCGGGGGCTATAATCGAAGATAACGCGGTATTTGTAAGTAACTATATGTGTTTTAGGCCGGTTAAGAGCTTACAGATGTATCCAGTTGCATACTGCAGAGGCGTAAACGCCCGCGTCAGATTTAACACCATTCTCTACGGGGTGGGAAACTCCTATATTGACGTTGGTTCAAAAGTAGTTCTTCAAAATGAGGGATGTAGGGGGGAAGTTATAACTAGAGCTATAGCTGCCGACAAAGCGCAGATATATGCTAGAGGCTTCTTAGAGGGAGAGCATGACAACACAAGAGCTCATTTGGAGTGCAGAGGCTTACTCCTATCTGACGAAGCTATGATCTACACTATTCCGGAGCTTATGGCTAGGACCAAAGGTGCAGATCTTTCGCATGAGGCTGCTATTGGGAAGATAGCTGAGGATCAAGTTCAGTATTTGATGGCTAGAGGCTTCTCAAGAAGTGAGGCTGAGTCTCTAATAGTGAGAGGATTTATGGATGTGAGCATTTTTGGGCTGCCGAAAGATTTAGAAAGAGAGATTCGAAGGATGATTAACATGGCTGCTGGACGCACTCTTTAGGGCCTCATAGAACCATATCTTTAATTAAATTCGCATCTCTAAAGTGTTGTGGAGTACGCTGGATTATTAGCGCTTAGTTAAGAAGTCTGAGAGCTTTTTTTGCATTCCTCCCTCCTTAAATCCAATAATGTATTCAACGATGTCCTCAACCTTTCTAAACCTTAGGTTTAGGAGCTTACTGAAACCCCAGCTGGTGCACTTTATACTTGAAATAACGGAGGCTGCTGTCACGGATTTCATCAGATCATCCGTCTGCTTATAGGCGGCTAGGAAAGAACCGCACCAAGTATCCCCTGCGCCAGTTGTGTCCACAATCTTCTTAATTGGGAATCTTAGCGCTGGCACCATTTGGATTTCTTCTCCCTCCCTGCTTATTATTGCGCCTAACTCTCCCAATGTCACAACCAGCATCTTGGATTTCAGAATTTTTAGGGCTGTTGACAGGCTTCTTGTACCCGTGAGAGCCTTTGCTTCAGAATCATTCAGTATGAAGAAGTCAACTTCTGATGCTATTTCTCTAAGAAGATTCCTGTTTTCTCCTCTGATATAGCCCATCCAAGCGTTAACTGAAATCTTTGTTTTAGGCTTCTTCTCTCTGATTAATCGCACAATTCTCCTAACTCTAATGGGAGGCAGTGGCGAGATATGCACGATGCTTTCAGGCCCCAAGCCCTCAATTGGTATAAGGGATGGAGAAATCCTAAGTCCGGAACCATACTTAGCCTCAGAATACTTTGCTTCCCAAAACTCATTGTATTTAATACTGAATCTAGTCGATGGAGCCCTTGAAAACCTTATGTATCGTCTCGGAAAAAGATCTAAAATATCAAGGAACGGGTAATCTCTACCTATAACCGAGATTAAATAGACCTTTTCAAAGAGGGTTTTAGCTGCTACAGCAGCGTAGAGTGCGGCTCCACCAGGCTGCATTTTAGAGCCGTTCACATTCTGAACTTTATCTACAGAGACGTGCCCGATGAAGAATAGCTTGCCGTTCATCATCCACTGGTCCCATAGAAGCTGCTTTAAGCCTATGAAGTTTAAATTGGGGGCGCAGAGTTTAAGGTTTACTCTTAATCTTTATTGAGAGAAAAATTAAAAAACATATGGTGGAATCACATGAGTGTACCGAAATGCTGAAGCGCGATTTCAATACGGATGGGAAGCGATGGCATCCAGCATAGATAATGTTCTAGAATTCATAAAGCTCTTATAATAATGTGAGAGAATAATGTTTGGTGGATTTAGGGGATGTGCGGAATCTTCGGCTGCATATCTAAGGATGGAAATGTCGCTAAGATCATCCACGAAGCCTTGAAGAGGCTTGAATATAGAGGCTACGATTCGGTCGGTGAAGCCACAGTATTTGAGAATAGAATCTATGTTAAGAAGTCTGAGGGGAAAATTGATGACGTACACAGACTTCTTAATCTTGATGATCTACTGGGATCCGTTGGCATAGGGCATACTAGATGGGCAACTCACGGCGCGCCGAGGAAAGATAATGCGCATCCGCACTTAGATTGCGATGGAAAAATAGCTGTTGTTCATAATGGTATAATTGAGAATTTCGCTGAGCTGAAGGCGGAGCTGGAGGAGCTCGGTCACATATTTAAGTCTAAAACTGACACAGAGGTTATACCTCATTTAATTGAAGAGAACCTTAAGCGTGGATTGCCGCTTATGGAGGCTATTCGGGAGGCGCTGAAAAGGCTTGAGGGATCCTATGCTTTAGCCATAATCACAACGATTGAGCCGGACAAGATTGTATGCGCTAAGAAGGAAAGCCCGCTGATCCTTGGAGTCGGCAGGGAATCCATGTTCTTCGCTTCGGACATGCCGGCTTTCCTCCCTCTGACAAATAGAGCTGTTGTGCTTAACGATTACGAAGTCGCTGTGCTTCAGTATGACGGATATGAGATTAGGGAACTGGAGGATTGGAAACCGGTTTCTAGGGAGCCGAAGACGATCACTTGGACGCCTGAAATGGCTGAGAAGCAGGGTTACCCGCATTTTATGCTTAAAGAGATTCATGAGCAGCCCCTCTCGCTTAAGAACGCGCTTAGGCTTCAAGACCTATATTTAGATCTGACGGCGACATTCCTTGATAGAGCCAAGAATGTTTTTCTAGTTGCATGCGGGACCTCCTATCACGCGTGTTTGGCGGCATCTTACATGTTCTCTAAGCTCGCTTATCTTCCAGCTAACCCGGTTATAGCATCCGAGTTCATTGAGCAGGTTGGGATGGCCGTAAATATTGATAGCACCATTCTAGCTGTGAGCCAGTCTGGGGAGACAGCTGACACGCTGGGTGCTGTTGAGTACGCCAGAAACAGGGCTGCAACAGTTCTCGGCTTAACAAACGTTGTCGGCTCAACACTAACACGGGTGTCTCGGGTTTACATAGTTCAGCAGTCCGGCCCTGAAATCGGTGTTGCTGCGACAAAAACTTTTACTTCACAGCTATTGGTGCTCGCACAATTAGCTCTAAGGGTTGCGAAGCTGCGTGGTAAAATTAGCGGTCAAGAGATTAAGAAAATTGAGAAGGAACTTGAATCCATACCGCACATAGTTGAACAGACAATTAGGAATAATGAGGAGAAGATTAAGCGAATTGCTAAAAAGTATAGGGGGAGCAAATTCTTCCTATTTCTAGGCAGGGGGATAAGCACCGCCACAGCCCTGGAGGGTAGGCTTAAGCTTATGGAAATATCCTATGTTCCAGCAGTCGCTTTTCCAGCTGGTGAGAGTAAACATGGGCCTATAAGCTTGGTTGAACCTAATGTGCCAGTAATATTTATCTGCCCAAGAGATAAAACTCGGAAGACTATAATTGGGAATATAATGGAGATGAAAGCTCGTGGTGCATCAATAATATCTGTAATTGAGGAGGGAGATGAAGAGATTAAGCGGCTTTCAGATGATTACTTTGAAATTGCGGGCAGTGTTTCAGAAATCTTCTCACCAATCACCTTCATAGTTCCACTGCAGCTTTTCGCCTACTACATGGCTGTTGAGAAGGGCTATAACCCGGATATGCCGCGAAACCTAGCTAAGTCCGTAACTGTTAAATAATAAAAATTACTCGATCTTCCTTTAAATTTTATGCCCTAACCCCTCTTGGGTTTTAGAGCTAGCTTTCAGCCTGATTACTTCACTTCCTCCTCAAAGATCTTTAGCAGAATTTCCTTTTCAATTCCGAGCTTTTCCGATAGCTCCCTAACCCATCTGATGTAGGATTTAAAGGCGTTGCATACTATTTCAATCTTATCTTCTCTTGAGAGATTCTCTTCTTCAACCAATAGGAGGGCGAACCATTTGCCCAGACTGGAAAGCGTGTAGGTTTTGAGCCAAACCGTGCGTCCGGAAACCTCAGCCTTCTCCATTAGCTCATTCAGTATTCCCAGTTCAGTAAGTGCTTTCAAGTGTTCTATAACGGTCTTATTTGAGTAGCCTAAACTTTCAATTAGATCCTTCTGATAAATCTTTTTGGAGACACCTTGGTTTAGGGCAAACTTTAGGATGTCAACTGGGACTGATGAGCCGAAAATAGCCTTTAGGATCTCATACTTGTTTCCCTTAGGCAAGAAAATAACGTATGGATACAAACGTTTTCTCATCTGATTCCGCCAAAATAAGCTTTAGCAGAAGTATAGGATAAAGCTATTGCGTGTTTCCCTTATGCAGAAAAGTTTATTAATGCTATGTAGAAAATTACACTGGTTTTCAGAATGGAACACTTGAATGCGAAAAGCATCTCGCTTACCGCAATCTTCGCCGCCCTCTACTATGTAATGTCCTACCTTCCTGGCATACCGGCCATAGGCGTGCCGGGTGTTAAAATACAGTTAGAAGCATGCATGGCGTCAGTATTCGGCTTGATTCTTGGACCATATCTCGGAGCTTTAGCAACATTAGTTGGAGTTTTTGTGGCATGGGCTCTCCCTCCTGGAAGCATGAGCGTCACCGGTCTTGCATTTCTGCCTTCCCCAGTGATTAACGCCTTTTTAGTAGGCCTCATTTACAAGGGAAGATGGAGGATGGCTTTCGCGATTTTAGCGCCATTAATAGCCGTTTTCTGGCTTCTGCCACCCGCTCAGCCCATTGAACAAAACTTTATTGTTGGTGTTGCAGCTATGTGGGATAAAATCTTAGCCCTACTTCTAATAGCGCCAACAGCGGTTTTGATGAAGAGAACCTTTGAAGTTCCATCTGGAGAGAGCGAAGAATCCGAGAAGATTAGGAGTGAGAATAAGAAGAGAATTGATTGGCCGTTCATTCTATCCATACTCTCCGCCATACTGATATTGGCCAACGCCTACATGATTGCTATTAATAGCGATGTACTCAGATTTCAATTTGAATTCCAAAATGAGGTTTACAAGTTTAAGTTCGGCTATAAAGAAATCGTGAGAGTTATGGCTCCCTACGGATATCTATGGCTTCTAATCGGCATTGGCATATTAGCCAGTGCACTAATATTTCAAATCAAGCCAGAGTATAAGATTTTTTGCGGGGGGGTTATAACCGCCTTATCTGGTGTTTCAGCCTTCATAGGCGGTGGATTCGTAGCTGGCTTACTTCTAGGCGTCATGGGAGGTTTATTCACTCTTGTTAAAGCAAGAGTAACAGTATTTAAGGCGTCAAATGTTGAATTTCTCATTTATTTCCTACTGGCTTTCATAGGTAATGAGGCGGATAATGCTTGGGGAAATGATATATTTGCCGTTCCAGCAGTTTATGAGGGAATATTCCAGATGCCTTTGGAATTTGTCAGGTGGGCTTTCCTATTCAGCCCCTACGCATACTTCGTTATAAGACTGATACAAGCCGTAATTGCAGCCCTAATCGCTCTTCCCCTCATCAACAATCTTAGGGCGGCAGGCTTAACCTTCACAAAACCGTTAGTCTAGAAGGAAGAATGAGTAGTTGAGGGATAAAGAATTAGCTAAATATATTGAGCATTCAGCCCAGCTCGCCGCAATCTTAGAGGTGAGCGGCTGGCCTAAGCCAGGTAATGTTCATAGAACCAAGGATCACAATGATACGCGCTTTGAACATTTCTTAGCCGGTTCAATAGCCTTAGGGCCGTCAATTGAGGCTTCAGCATTAAGGGGAATTATGGCGGCTAAAGGCGGATTAAACCTATCTGAGGTTGGCGTTGGGCAGCTTGTGAAGAGGGCAGTCGAGGATGTTTCGGCCGCCCATAATGGCGGAAACACTCATCTTGGTGTCTGCCTACTTTTCATTCCTTTATCAGTGGCAGCCGCTAAAACCTATGTGGAGGAAGGAGGCTTTCCAATAACATCTTTGAGGGGGAACATTCAGGAGGTTATGCGCTCAACAACGGCGATTGACGCTGTGAGAGTTTACGAGGCCATACTTATGGTTAGCTCTCCACGTGAGATGGGTAGGGTTAGCGATGGAGGAGCCCCTGATCTCTACGATAGAGATGCTAAGAAAAAGATGCTGGACAGGGGAATAACGCTTCTCGACGTGATGAAGGAAGCCTCATCTTATGACATGGTTGCAAAGGAGCTGACTACAGGTATGGAAATATCCTTTAACATCGGATTTAGGGAGCTGATTAAAACTTTTGACTACACCAAGGATATAAACACTGCAACAGTTCACGCATTCCTAAGGATACTTTCAGAGTTTCCAGACACATTTATAGCCAGAAAGATCGGGCTTAGAAGGGAGAGCAATATTAAGAGGGCTGTTGAGATGGGTATAAGGGAGATCAAATGGGTATCGGAGGCCGCTAGGAGAATTCTTGATTTAGGCGGGCTAATCACCAAAGAGGGGCGGAGAGCGCTTTGCGAGCTGGATGAAAAACTTCAGAGTCTGGGCAAAGAGTATAGTCCGGGAACAACAGCTGATTTAACCGCCTCATCCATAATGATTGCCCTTTTAACAGGTCTGAAGTTTTAGTTCTCAATCTTCGGTGTTTAAAATTGAATATGAGAAGTCTGTCAATTAAAGCCCGCGAAGGAGACTTTATTGAGACTTTTGAGGGATTAATCTTTGATGTGAAGGGGCTGGTTCACCCGCCGGATAGGGTGATAGCCTACCTGAGATACTTTGAGGATCACTCAGGTGAAAGAATGCGAGGGGGCAGAAGATATGCTAAGGTTTATTCTCTAAATGAGAGAGACAGAATTCTGAGGGAAAGATATCCACGTTACATTTGTTATGATCACGTATTTGGGGAGTGGCTGGAGAGTGTGCCGAATAGGCTTGTTAAGATACATCACGAACCCTTGAAGAAAACTTTAGAACTTCTTAAGGAGCCGAGGCTTAACGATGTGGAGGCTCAGGCGCTGAGGCTTATCAAAACAATCCATGACTTTTCAAGCGTCCCTCTAGAAAATCTTGGGATTTCAGGCTCAATTCTAGTTGATTTATGCACACCTAGATCAGACATGGATATTGTGGTTTATGGCAGAAGAAACTGCCTCTTGGCACATGAAAGCTTAAGGACTCTTTTAAGCGAGGGAAAAGAAAGCTTCTCCTCCTACGGGTTCAGCGACCTTAGGAGGCTCTATGAGTTCCGTTCTAGAGACACGTGGATGCCCTTCAGGGAATTCTGCGAGGTGGAGCGAAGAAAGGTTTCTCAAGGAAAATTTTCGGGCAGAGACTTCTTTGTGAGGTTTATACTTGACTGGGAGGAGGTTAATGAGCGCTATGGCGACCGTCTATATAGGAATGTTGGATATATGAGGATTAAGGCGAAAATAGAGGATGATAAAGACGCTATATTTACTCCCTCCAGATATGGGATCACTGAAGTTAAGGTTCTTGAGGGAGCGAGTAAAATTCCTCCGCCGGTAGAGATTGTTTCTTTCAGAGGCAGATTCTGTGAGCAGGCGAGAAAGGGTGAGTGGGTGGCAGCTCAAGGCAAGGTTGAAAAGGTTATTGAGAGAGATGGAAACGAATTTTATAGACTGGTTTTAGGTGCTAAACCATCAGATTTCATGATGATTAAGAGTTCACCCTAGCGGCTTGATGTAATCTTTTCCATACGCCTCCTGCGAGCCTATGAGAACACGATGATAATCTTCGCCGCTTATCTTATCGATGACCTTCTCCAGCTTTCCGTAAGCCACGATTCTTTCGCCCTCATCAGCTATGCCCCCATAGAGTCCCTCATAGGATGCTGCCTCACGGATGTCGCTTACATCCGAGCCCTCTAGGATCCTTACGTCCTCAATCTTATAGACTGAGGGCAAGAAATCAGCCTCAGAGCTATCGGAGACTACTGCCTTAATCTTAATCATTCCCTCAGCCCTAAAAATTCTGTCACCGTATTTTTCGCCGATCTCTTCCTCGAGCTTAACAGGATGAATGGAGAACATCGTTCCCTCAAACATTCCTCTATTCCATTTTCTATCTAAAATTTTTTCAGCTTCCTCATAGGTTAGAGGATACATTCTAGCTTTGTTCACACACCATTTTTTCGCTTCCTCACCGCTGAGCCTTGAGATTCCACATTTCCCCTCAGAATAAATCTGCTTCAGAGCATCTTTCACAAGCCTGCTGTTCTCAGCTCCATAGACCGTGAGGTCTATATCTGAGAACTCTTGATGCATGTCTAACAATATTGAACCGGTGACCCCGAAATATTTTAGTGGAACATCGCTTTCATCTGAGATTCTAAGCGTGAGGTTTAGGGTTTTCCTCTGCAAGGCGTCAAACCTCCCAGCCTCAGCCCTATAGAGTTCACGCAGCTTCTCCTCCGGCTTAAAGTGTTTAGCTATTCGGTTAAGTGGAACCGCAGATATTCTTATACCCATAACATGCGAGTTATAGAGGTAGGCTGGATGTTTCTCTAAGAATTTTAGTGTGCCACTTAAATCGAGCATGGTGTAGTAGCGCATAATTCGCTGGAATCTTTCTTCTCCTCTGCTCCATTTACCGCTTTTGGATGGGATGTATTTTACGTAGGATATGACGCGGTCAGCTGGATGGATTGATCCGATGACGCAGAAGAGGAAGCGCTCCTTTGACTGGAGGAAATCTCTATCTCTAAAGCCGCGTTGAACACCTTTCATCTTAACCATCATCAGCTAAGTTGATAATTCAAAATGAGTAGCATTTAAATTTTTTCAATCATACATATCTTTCAAATCTTATATATTCTAAGATCCAGCAATTTTTGAGCTATTAAACTTAACCTCAGATCCTCAAGAGAAAGGTTTATTCGAAAGTCTTTTATATCTCATCATGGCAATAGGTTACCGGTTACCGAGTTAGGAGGTGGTCGTCATAAACTCTAAATATCTTGGTTCCAAGTCAACTACATGGACAACTGTGAGAGTTAGGGATCCCGCGGCTGTAAGTGGTATATGTCCCCTCTGTATTAAAGAATGCCCATTTATATGTGAAATAGCTCTTTCAGCATTTAGGGGCAGAGAAGCCCTCTATCCAGCTCCCTTTCTGTTTGGTCTCAGCACGGCAGGAGCTGTGAAGGATTACGGGCTTGATTGGAGCCACTTTAATTTTCATTGTGAGGTAAGAGGAGCTGAAGGAATTGAGTTAGATCCTGATAAGGCTTTGTTCCCAAATGTTGACGTAGAAACTATGGTTGGAGGAATTAAGCTTAAAATTCCTGTGATCACGGGCGCTTTGGGATCTACAGCTGTGGCAGCTAAGCATTGGGGAGGAGCTGCGGTTGGAGCAGCTCTCAGTGGAATAATAATTACGGTAGGTGAGAATGTATGCGGCATGGATCCTGAAGCCACAATCTCTGAAGGAAAGGTTGTTGAATCTCCAGCATTGAGATCTAGAGTTGAGGCTTTTAGAGAATTCTGGGATGGAAGATATGGCGGTATAGCCGTACAGACAAACGTTGAGGATGAAAGGCTTGGTGTAGACATATATGCCTTAACAAAACTTGGGGTTGACGTCATTGAAAGAAAATGGGGTCAGGGAGCGAAAGCTATAGGCGGAGAAGTTAGAATAAGAGATATTAAGAAGGCAATAATGCTCAAAAAAAGAGGCTACCTTGTTATACCTGACCCCGAGGACCCCGGAGTTCAAGCATCTTTCAAAGCAGGCTTTTTAAGAAGCTTTGAGAGGCATA
>CAZGXE010000028.1:0-12660 GCA_964529605.1 uncultured Candidatus Bathyarchaeia archaeon
GAGGGCTGAAAATGGTTATCTCATATGGGGTTAAGCAGGTTCTAAAGCTTATGGATATCTGCGAAAAGGATTACAATTATGATTTAAGAGCTATGATAAGAGATTTCAGAAGCGGAAGCCTAAAAATTAAGCGACCACTACCAGTGCGCATACTGAAGCCAATAATAGGGTAATCTTCTTTTTTCATTTTGCAGCATTAGCCTTATTTTAACCTTTAAAATTATTACATACTAAACTAAATAAAGAAACCGGAACTAATGTGGGGAGTTAATTTGAGAAGGGTCGGTGTTGTGACGGCTGGCGGAGACGCTCCCGGCATGAACGCTGCCATACGTGCAATAGTCCGCTCAGCAGCATATAATGGCTTAGAAGTTGTAGGTATTGAAAGAGGCTACGCGGGGCTTCTTGAGGGGAGATTCCGCATCCTAGACCGCCGCTCGGTCAGCGGAATAATAAACCGAGGTGGAACCATACTTAGAACCGTCCGATGTAAGGAAATCAGGTCCGATGAGGGCATAGAGAGAGCGGCTGACTTCCTGAAAAGCATTAATATTGACGGGTTAATAGCGATTGGAGGGGACGGAACCTTCAGGGGGGCAAGCAGACTATATAAAGCAAGCGGAATTCCAATGATAGGTGTCCCAGCAACAATCGACAACGATGTCTCCGGAACCGACACAACAATAGGCTTTGACACAGCTGTCAACACAGCGCTGAATGCAATAGATAAAATAAGGGACACAGCTACATCCCACGAGAGAATCTTCATCGTTGAGGTCATGGGGAGAAACCGGGGTTTCATAGCTTTGGAAGTCGGCTTAGCTGGTGGAGCTGAAATAATTCTAATCCCTGAAATAAAACTTGACTTAAACAAGATATGTGAGAGAATAAAGCGGGATCGTGAAGAGGGAAAAGTCTCCGAGATAATCGTTATGGCCGAGGGAGCCGGTGACAGCCGTTTAGTAACCGAGTACGTCGCCAAGAAAACAGGCTACAATGTGAGACTGGCGGTTTTAGGGCACATTCAGAGGGGAGGAACACCTACAGCTCTCAGCCGAACCCTCGCATGCGAGTTCGGGCAAAAGGCCGTTGAATTAATGCTTACAGGCGAGCGGAAAAGAATGGTTGGTATAAAAGGAAATGAAGTAACATCGGTTGATCTAGACTATTCTTGGATGGTGGAGAAGAAGATAGATCTCAGCCGATATAAGCTCGCGAAGATACTCTCCCTGTAAACGATGAAGATCACGCCTTTACGTTATGAAATTCCTTAATCCAGCTTCCTTAGCTAATTCTATTGCCAGCTTCATCTCCTCAGCGGTTAATCTTCTACGTAGCTCAGGTATCTCATAGGCTCTCCACTCCGGTCTATACTGGAACATAACGTTTGTCCTCGTGTTCACACCGAGATTATCTGCAATCCACCTGAGAATAGGCTTCGTACAGCACTCAAGGTGGCTCGGTAAAACCAAAACCCGTATTATAAGCTCACCATACCTTCTCCCGTAAAGATGATTCCTTATGCAAACATCCCAATAGTTAGGTGCATTCGAAATTCTTTCCGCACAGTCGGAGGGCCCATACTTGAAGTCTAAAAGATAAACGTCAACGAAGCCTGCGAGAAGCTTAGCGGTCTCCTCACTATAGTAGGAGTTGGAGTTCCAAACAACTGGGATGTTAACATTAACGTACTTAAAGGTCTTGAGCCACTGCTCAAGCCACGGAGTAGGCTCGCCGCCAACCAAATTAGCGTTTCTACAGCCGTTCCTACGTAAACGCTCAACAGCCGAAGCCAAGCGTTTAGGCGTATAGGCCTCTCCGCTCTCCATCCACTGGGATATAGTCCAGTTTTGACAGTGAAGGCAGCGGATTGTGCAACCCATAGTGAATATTGTCCCAGATGGAACTAGCTCAGGCTCCTCACCCATATGCTCAAACATGGAGGAAACCATTATTTGTGTTCCACATCGACAGTAACCCAATTCACCCTTCAAGCGATTTACTCCACATCGCCTATTGCAGAAGTGACAGCATTCAAGAATTTTCTCAGCAATAACGATTTTAAGATCCAGATAGGATTTTTCTGGAACTTCTAAATCCTCTAAGCTCTTTTCTCCAGAGTCTATCTCATCCTGAAGCCTATAAAAATCTTGGGTTAGCTTCTCATGTTTAACCCATAAATCCTTGAGCGCATCATTTTCATTAAAGTTTGCCGGAAGCCTCTTCGCAATCAGAAACTTAGCCGGCTTCTCATCTAACATAACAGCGAAGTATCTTAACAGGCTGTCTCTAGCTTTCTTATCATATAAGACCTCAACAGCATCCCTTCTAAGAATACGCCACATAAGCCATCTAAGAAAATTGATGAAGGGAACCTATTAAGAATTTAGGAGATCGCTGTCAACCATTCGCCATATTATTTCAACCTAACAATTATTGAATCTCAGATTATTGAGTGCGGATATGAAAAACCAGTTCTGTGAAATTTTCCTTTTATGGCTATTCGATGCCCACACTTGGGGCATCGCATATCGCTTGTTAGATTCCACTCTATTATTTCGAACCCGTATCTTTTTATCACCAGTTCCCGACAGCTTGGGCAGTAGGTGTTCTCGTACCTGTGGCCTGGAACGTTTCCAAGGTAAACGTAATTTAATCCGGCCTCTTTCGCCGTCTCATAAGCCTTCTCAAGCGATCTAATTTCTGTTGAGGGGATATCGATCAGCTCGTAGTTCGGATGAAATCTTAGGAGATGAAACGGTGTATCCTCACCTAAATTCTCTTTAATCCATGATGCAAGCTCCTTTATTTTCTCCAGTGAATCGCCAATCTTTGGTACAACAAGGTTCGTCACTTCTATATGGATTCCTCTCTTTCTCATCTCTTTGAGGCTCTCAAAAATCGGCTCAACAGATGGGACCATGGAGAAATCCTTGTAGAATTTCGGGTCGCCGCCTCCCTTAAAGTCGACGGTTGCAGCATCTAGGTAGGGTGCGATTGCTTCAACCGCCTCCGGCGTCATATATCCGTTCGTGACAAACGTATTAAATAACCCATGTTCGTGGGCTAAGATCGCTGTATCATAGGCGTATTCAAAGAAGATTGTGGGCTCCGTGTATGTGTAGCTTATTCCCTGACAGCCATTCTCTATCGAAGCCTTAACAACCTCTTCAGGTGGGAAATTCCTCCCGACAATATCCCTCTCTTGGCTTATGACCCAGTTATCGCAGAATCGGCAGCGGAAGTTGCATCCGATGGTTGCTATCGACATCACAAGCGCGCCCGGATGGAAATGGAAAAGAGGTTTTTTACCTATTGGGTCAACGTTTGCTGCACATGCCTTAGCGTAATTAAGTGAGTAGAGCCTTCCACCCTCATTCTTTCTTACACGGCAGAAACCAATTCCGCCCTTAGGTATCGTGCATCTGCGTGCGCATAAATTGCACCTAACCTTATCGTTTTGGAGCTGTTCATAAAGCATTGCTTCCCGCTTAGGCATCAAACATTCTTCCCTTTTTTCTTAGGCATAGCCACTAGAAACTTAATACTTAACGCCTAATTTAATTGTTTCCTCAGGTCTCTCATCAATAATCATGTAGGTCTCAACGACGTCTTTAAAATGTACTATTGGCGAGAGTAAGCCGTTTATTTCTAGGGATTTCCGCTTGAAAAATTCTATAACCGTGTCATAAACCCTTTTCCTATCCCAAAGTGGATAATCCCGATAGGGTTCGCTCTCAACGCGTGCACCCGAAACCATTATTTGACGATTAAAATGCCATTCCTCACCAAGATTCAATCCTTTAGCCTCGCCGTGATACCATGAGACTGGCACTATTGTTCCACCATACCTTGTTCCCCTGATTGCCTGATGCAAAGCGGCATAGGAGCCGCTTGTTTCTATAGATATGTCAACGCCTTTCCAGTCAGTGGCTTTCCTGATTTCTAAGCCTACATCACAAGAGGCTGGATCGATTAGTATGTCAGCTCCATAGGATTCGGCTAGCTTTCGCCTCTTCGCTATGGGTTCAATCCCTATCACAAGTAATGCTCCGGATAGTTTAGCCATTTGAACAGCCATTAGCCCTATTGCTCCAAGTCCAAAAACCGCCATTTTATCACCGAGCCTAACACGTCCTTCTCGGACAGCCATTAAAGCCACTGCAGCCGGATCAATGCAGACTATTTCCTCATCACTTAGTTCTGGAGGGGCAGGGTTAACTTCTCCCTCGTTAACCGTATGCGTCTCTCTAATTGGAAGATAACCGTAGACCCTATCGCCAACCTTAAACCTTTTAACCTGACCCCCGGCTTCAATTACCAAGCCAACAGTCATATTGCCAAGCCTAATTGGGAAGGAAATTACTGATTCGGATTCCTCACGCTTAGGTGTGAAGAGGCTGGATTTAGGGTCAAATGCTTTCTCAGAGAAGGGTGATAAGCCTCTGTAAATCAGCAGAGTTGTCCCATGTTTTTCCGCTGAGAAGCGGCTTTTAATACGTATCTGATTCGGCTTAAGCGGAGGTTCCCTATACTCCATTAGGACCGGTTTCCTGGGAGCTACAGCCATCAATTCCTTTGGCATCGAACTGCACCCCCACGAATTGCTGTTTTTAGAAGAGGTTAGTCCTTTATTCCTTCGAGTAAACTCATAACATTCCAGAGTTTCACACGCGTGTAGGGCGGCATGTTTGGATCCTGAAGTATTTCGTCAATGATGGAAATGGCATTTGACGCCCTAACTCCAAAAGTATACTCGTTTGACTGCAAAGTGTCCATGGCTTCCTTAGCGGTTCTCCTTATGTTTCTTGGGGTTGTTGTATCCTCCGAGATCTGGCCGAGAATCATTAACGCCTGCTTTATCTTCTCCTCATACTCCTTAAGCTTCTTCTTGCTGACCAAACCTAACACCCCCGTTAGAACATTCCTCCGATCACAGGTCTTTATAATATTATATAATATATTACTTAGATGATGGATACTTAAACCCTTTTAACGAGATTTATTGGGTTTTTCTAACTATTACGTTTTACGCTCAACATGCTTTGGAACCATATCTTATGCGAGGAGAACCGCGCCGCTCGGCTCATATTTTCCCTTAATTTTATATCCCGTTAAGATCGCTAACTTGCCTGCGAAGTCTTCCACATCCTCCATGTATGGCATCGCCTCCCTCGGCAGCCTCTCCCTGCTTTGACCAACCCATTCGTAAGCCTTAACTTCGATGAAGTTTGGTTCAGCTTTCTTAATTATCTCCGCATAACCCCTAATGTTCACCGTATTCCAGCCCTTAATCACAG
This sequence comes from uncultured Candidatus Bathyarchaeia archaeon, assembly GCA_964529605.1. Classification (GTDB taxonomy): domain Archaea; phylum Thermoproteota; class Bathyarchaeia; order Bathyarchaeales; family DTEX01; genus DTEX01. The sequence continues at coordinate 5,301 of CAZGXE010000028.1, forward strand.
TGAACCTTAGGACTTTACGCGTTTCTAGGCTTGGAAGCAGCTCCAGCGTTCTGTTTAGACGCTCCCATGCATCTTTCAGGAGAGGCCTAACAACCCTGATGTAAGTGTTTTTATCAGGCGCTGAAACGCTGACATAGAGTTGGAAGGGTAGCGGACTCATCTTCTCCAATGCTTCAGGCAAGGTTCCATTTGTGACCAGAAATGTTATCATACCTCTTTTGCTGGCTTCCACTATGAGATCTGATACTTTCGGATAGAGTGTAGGTTCTCCGGTTAGGCTCATCGTCATCATCGTCGGCTTTAAGGCTTCCTCAAACTTTTTCCTGCCAACTTTTGGGTTTCCCTTCCATCCCGAGAGGAGTTCCTTTCTCTTCTCAATTAATTCCTCTATGATCTCCGCCGGTTCATCGAATTCTTTTAGGTTTAGCGGAAACTCCCTCCAACGCAATCCCTCTCGATCACCTGAGTGTATCCTCCAGCAGTAGAGGCAGTGGCAGTTACATCCAATATAGGGCGTCATCTGCATACATCTATGGCTCTGAACTGGGGGATACCACAACTCTTTATAGCAGACCCTGTTTGATCTTAAGCTCTCCTTGGTCCACCGGCATATTTTAACAGCGCTATGGAGATGCTTACCGACAAGCCGATAGCCCTGCCTATGATATATTCTTCTTATTTCCGGCGGAATCGGTTGAATAGGCTCGCTCTCCATCACTAAAATCCCTCAATCTTAACGATTAGGATTTTAGGAATTAAATTTTTAGAAGGTGAATATAAAAGTGCGTTAATAAAGCTTAGCCTAACAGGTTAGCACTCTAAATTCTCTAATTCACAACTGCTCCGTTGTTTTATGTTCCGCAGCTATATTGCTCTTAAAGGATTTGGTTTCCGCCTCTAAACTTTTGATTCTCTTGTCAACATTAGTTACAAGCCTGCCTAGAACTTCATTTAATCGTTGAAGCCTTTCCCTAAAATCCTTTAGGGCCTCAATCTTCTCTTCCACCGCTGCGTTCTCATCCAATAAGATTATTTTTACAGCTTGCATGAATACCGGAGTTGCTTCAATATTTTCAATAAAATGAAGTGAGGCGAACTGTGTTAGTATCCATTTGCTAATCGCAGAAGCTATACTGAAATGTTTTTCAATTACTTCTCTGAAGGCTTCTCTACCCTTATCTGTTATCGCGTAAACTTTTATCCTTCTCTTCCGATGCTGCCACTCTCCTTTAATTAATCCATCCGCTTCCAGCTCTTTTAGGGCTGGATAAAGGGATCCAGCTCTGGGAGTTAGCAGATCAAATGTGTTCTCCTTTATCTTCTTGATTAATTCATATCCATGTAGTGGACCCTTTATTAGTGCGTACAAAATGGCTAATTTAAGATAGCCTCTTTTTATTTGCTCCCTCATTATTCTAGTGCTTTTTCTTTCCATCTTCGAACATAAGACTTATATAGGAAACCTATATATCAATATTTCTAATCCCTATATATAGAAAACCGATAGATAATTTAGATCACCTGGGTAAGCGCCTATGCTTGAAACCTTAGAAGGCAGGCGGATAAAGAGTGTGGAGAACCCGAAACCCTTGATTGAACTAGTGAACGTTCATAAGGAGTATAGGGTTAGCGAGGTATCAACAGTGGCTCTTAAGGGGATCAACTTTAGGGTTTATGAGGGGGATCTGGTTGCCATAATGGGCCCCTCAGGATCTGGGAAGACAACGTTACTCAATATGCTTGGGCTTCTTGATAGACCAACCCATGGGAGAATTCTTTTTGAGGGAATAGATGTATCGAGACTCAACGACAGGGACCTCGCTGGCCTAAGAAATATGAAGCTCGGCTTTGTCTTCCAAGTCTTTAATCTGATCAATAGGTTAACTGTCTTCGAAAATATAGAGATGCCTCTGATACCTAGGGGTTTACCGCGAAAAGTGAGGGCTGAAATGGTTAAGGAGGCTTTGCTGAAGATTGGAGGCGAACTTGAATGGCTCAGGAAGAAACCTAATCAGCTTTCAGGCGGTCAGCAGCAGAGGGTTGCCATAGCCAGGGCAATTGTTGGAAACCCGCCTATAATCTTGGCTGATGAGCCGACTGGAAACTTGGATAGGGCGTCAGCGAAAATTGTTGTTGAAACCTTTCTAAAATTGAATAGGGAAGGCCGTTCAGTAGTGGTTGTAACTCACGATCCGGAAGTTGCGAACTGCATGAATAAGATTTATGTGATCAGGGACGGGTCTATAATCGGTGAGTATAAGGCTAATCCGAAGGAATCGCTCATTAGTAAAATGGCGTGAGAGTGGATGAAGTTTGGAGGAAGACGCACGTAACCTAAAAACCTGAGAGGGGATAAGGCTGATGAAAGGCAAAAAAAAGATAACTGTTCTAACCTTAATTTTAGCCATTCTAATTGCAGAGTGCTCGATATTTATCCCAACGAAGGTCTTCTGTGAAGAAAATAACTTTAACATAGTTGGGGTTATAGTTAGGTCGTCTTCAGGCTCCTCAAGTGTTTATCCTGGAAGCAGAAGGGTCAGTCTGAGAATTGAGGTAATGTATCTGAACAATAAGACGGCGGTGGCTGTAACTGGACGTCTGGAAACTGTTTCCGGCATAGAATTTAGCTCCGGGAGCGGGCCCTCTGCGCCGGCAAGGTCACTGAACGGGTCAGTGGCCTTAAAAATTAATGTAGGAGACCATGTAGCCTTCAACTATTACCTAGATATTTCTAAATCTCTAAATCCGGGAAATTACATTTTAACCCTTAATATAACTTATCGTTTCGAATTTAACACTACTCTGCTTTTCGAAGCACACAACATCACAATGGAAGTCTCTCATTACCCGGAGATCAAGTTGCATGTGGTTGACGCTTATTTGTCGCCAGCCTCCTATCCAGGATCAAGCGGAACAAACCTTTATGTTTTGATTGAGAACATAGGCGAGGCTAGCATAGACTCAGCTGATTTTGAAGTGAGCCTTCCATCAGGGTTTACAGTTAGCGACCCGAGAACTAGAGTTGGCGCGGTAAACCGCGGTGAAAGATTCACTCTAACATTTTCGGGAATATCTGTGCCATTAAGCGCTTCCATAAGTATGTATCATGCTAGAATCTATGTGGACGCTACGATGAGGACTGAGGATGACGTGAACTATGATGAGAGTGCTTACATCGATATATGGTTTAAGATTTCGAAGCCGCCTGAAGAGCAGCCGCTAGTGCTCTCTTCTATTGCAGTATTATATCAGGGTTCTCCTGCGCCCCTCCTTCCCTCAGCAAGAGATGTAACGGTTAGAGTAACGTTAATTAATAGGCTTCCGGACGCGGTTAGCGCCATGACTGTAACGCCTGATCTTCCGAATGGGATTACTCTACAATCAATCTCCGGAACTTATGTTAACGGGATGCCGGCCGGCGGCTCAGCTTTTATCGACCTAACAGTGAACGTTAGCTCAGACATCCAGCCTGGGAGATATGTTATTCCACTGAGCGTATCCTATGTGAGAATAGTTTCCGGCGCATCTTTTATGGCTGATCAGACCGTGAATGTGACAGTAACTCTGGAGAGCCATCACAGTTATGTGCCTGAAGTTTCACTTATATCAGCATATTGGGGATTGCAAAACCCAACTCCAGTATATGAAGGATCGCAGTATATTCCATTAACTCTTAGATTCATTAATAACGGCCGATACGATATTGTCGGCGGAGTTGTCAGGGCATATTCAGAGTTTTTAAGGCCGATAAAAAATTCTGAGGCGTTATCGGCTAGGCTTACACCTGGAGCCTACTCCTCTGTCACTCTCTATTTTGATGTGAACGCTAATGCAGGAAGCATCCCGCTCAATGTTTTAATAGATTACGTTTTCGATGAGTTTGGAACTCACATAAATGTTACTCGAAGCTTTAAGGTTTACCTTTCCGTCGAAGAATATCCGGCTTCAGCCAGCAATTTAAGGATAGTCAGCTCGGGATGGCAGAATGACTATAATGTTTTCCCGAGAACTAAGAATGCAATCTACGAAGTAACCATTTCGAATAGAGCCCCTTTCTCAGTTGGCGGAATCCTCCTATCACTCAGGCTACCGGAAAACATGTCTTCAGATGGGAGTGAAGAAGCGAACGCATACGTTGAGGGGCCGATTAGAAGCCTAGACACATTCACCGTTTCATTCACTATTTCCGTGGGCGACCTTCAACCAAGAGAATATAATGCAACATTAACAGCGGACTTCATACTCTTATCCGGCGGCCCCGGAATCAGATGCGTTGAGAAGCACAATTTAACCATAGAGGTTGAGGACGACAGCCAAGCCGTAGAATTTGTTGATTCAAGATGGTATGAGGGGGCAGTTGGCCCTAACACTTACGGTGTCCATCTGCTGATATCTATGAGAGACAATTACGTGGACAGTATGAGAGGAGCTCTCTTAGAGCTGAATCTTCCAGAAGGAATGCTTAACGCTCTCGATAACACCTCCTACGTTAAGATTGCTCCACTATCTGGGGGGCTCCTAGGACTCAACCAGCCAATGCAAGCCCAAGATTTAAGCGCGCTCATAAACGCCTATTTAAGCGCTTCTCAAGCAGGAGGAGCAATCACCTTCAGCAAAGGTGACATACTAACTTTTGTCACGATTCTCCACATTTTAGATTTAAGCGTCGGCGTCCACAATCTCGAAGGTGAACTCTCCTACATTGATCAGTGGGGTACAAAGAGAACGGTGAAAATAACGATTCCAGTAGCTATACTGGGAAGAACAGAGTACATTGAAACTTATATGAGTGGTAGCTTGAGTGTTAGAAGCAAATTCACAAACACCTCCCTAACGATAAGAAACGTTGGGAGCTCACCTATATATGATGTTTATGTTGCCATTTCACCATTCCAAGGCACGCCTATCCTCATAGCTTCCCCAACAGTCACCTATATTGGAAAGATCAATGCATATGAAAAAATTGAGATACCGGTCACCTTGGCTTATAATCCACTAGGCTTCCTATCACAAACTGGCGGAGCAACCTTAATTAATTATGGACCGGTCCCATTTATGATTTCAGTGATTTATAGGGATGCAAGCGGCACGCTTAAAAGATTCAATAATACTGTAACCGTTGTTGTTGAGCCCTTCATCGATCTTCTAATAAAAGACGTCAGCACCATCGGCAAATCCTCCATGTCAACGATCAGAGGAGTGGCCATAAATTATGGTTCAGCAACTGCTTATAGGGTTAAAGCCATCTTTAAGGTCGGTAACGTAAGCCGGTCAACACTTATCGGGGATGTTGAGCCTGGATCAGAGATGGCCTTTAGGATTGAAGTACCAGCATATGAGGAGAACGGGACGTTAAGGCTGGAATACTATAACATCTTTGATGAGATGGCTTACAGAGAGATGGTCGTCAACATAGAGCTGCAACCTGAAGAGCCCACCGCAACATCTCCTCCAGAGAAAGGAATGAGCATTGAAACTTGGATTGTTATAGGCGCAGTCCTAGCGTTCTTATCTATTGCGGCTTTCCTTATTTACAGAAGTTTGAAATCCCGCTCAGTAAACAGGATTTAACGTGAGATACTATGGGATTCTACACTCTTTTCTTGGATTTCCTCAGATTGTCGCTGAAGGCTCTAAGCGAAAGGAAGATGAGGGCAGTGCTCACTATAGCGGGTATAGCGATAGGCCCTCTCGTTCTGGTCATGATGAGCTCAGTCGTCAGCAGCTACTCAGACTACATAGTTGAGAGAGTAACATCCCTTGGGCAAAACGCGATAGTGATTTTTCCTAGAGAGAACTATAAATTAGGTGAGGAGGAGCTGAATTTCGTAGACTCTCTCCCGGAGGTTGAGAGAGCTGAGGCTTTCTATTCAATACAAGGGACTTTTAGGAGGGGATCCGAAGAGGTTAAGGTTTCAATTTTTGCCATAGACTATACGCTGCTTTTCGAGGCCATAGGAAACCTAAAAATAAGTGAGGGAGAAATACCGTCCGACCTGCTTTACGCTATAGTCGGGAGGAAAGTAGCCTTTGAGAATAATGGTGAACAGTACTTCGCTCTTAATGACGTCTTAACTATGAGTATTCCGAAAATAGAGAGTGGAGAGATAACTGGTAGAAAGAAAGTTAATGTGATTATAGGAGCAATCCTCGAGGAGTACGGTGGAGCATTAATAGTTGATCCGGACTCAACAATCTTCCTCAGCCCAGAGGCCGGTGAAAGATTACTGGGCATGAAGGAATGGTCTGGAATATTTGTGCTTGCCCGTGACTCATCTCTTGTTAAAGGGATTGTTTCAACACTAAGAAGCAAGTATGAGGACAGATTGGATGTGATAGCTTTCAGCGCCATAGCTGAAGCTATATCAAGCGTTACCGGCGCAATAAACTTCATAAACTTCTCAACTTCGCTTTCAGCCTTCGCTGTTGCAGTGGCCGGCGTGGCCGCCACGATGATAACTTCCGTTATGGAGAGAACACGGGAAATAGGTGTGATGAAGGCTATAGGGTACACCAATAAACAGATTCTGTTACTTATTCTCCTAGAATCTGTGATGATGAGTTTAGTCGGCGGTTCGATCGGCATACTGTTTGGAGCGGTCGGAGCGCACATAATGTCCTCTAGGGGGCTTACAATAGGCGGCATAGGAGTGACACTTTCGCTAAGCCCAAAAATAACACCGACCCTAATAACGCAGACCCTCTCACTCACAATAATGATAGGCCTAGTAGGCGGGGCTCTTCCAGCATACAGAGCCTCGAAGATACCGCCCGTAGTAGCCTTGAGATATGAATAGGCATTAATCCAGCCCGATTTGGCTTTTGAAAAAATAATGCGCTTAAAAGCGCGCTAAGAAATATGCTAAAACAATCATTTTTGAAATTGAATGAGTGAAAAGCGATACGGAGAAATAAAAGTTCTCACCTTTTTGTTATAACTTAATAAACCCGTTTAGGATAGGGATTGATTTGCCCCCTGAAAAAAATTTACGCGTAAAGATCGGGGAGTTAAAGAGTGACCTAGGTCTTTTGAGAAACCTTGAAATTTCTATCGGCAGGGTAATTGGGGAGGAATGGGCTGAGGAGCTAGGTCCAACACCCTTTCCGTCAATAACTGACTTGAGGGAGTGGGATCTTAAACTTCTTCAGCGATATAAGCCCTTCTACATGCCCTTCTGTGATGTCTGCTGCCTCTGCACGTTCGGGAAATGCGACTTGACCGGTGACAAGCGTGGAGCATGCGGTTTAAACATGGCTGCACAGCAATCACGTATCGTCCTGTTAGCCTGTTGTATAGGCGCTGCAACTCATATCGCCCACGCTAGGCATCTTGTTGAGCACTTGATAGAAAAGTTTGGGC
>CAZGXE010000029.1:0-12495 GCA_964529605.1 uncultured Candidatus Bathyarchaeia archaeon
CCGTCCTGTATTTTCTGTAGTTCCTTATATATTTCAACGTTTTCTGGTTTAGGTGAAACAAGTGTGTTCTCATCAATCTTAACATACTGATCTGTTATTTCCTGAATTGTAGCTTTTTCACCCATGTAATTGCGGTAAGTCCACATTGCCTGTAACGCTGCACCATATGCCGCTCCCTCATCAATCCTTAGGCAGACTACCTCAGTGTTGAATATGTCAGCTGCAATCTGCCGCCAAGCTCTATTTTTTGACCCTCCACCTGTAAGCCTAATCTGTTTAGGTTTTATTCCGAGTTCTCTCATTCTGTTTAGACCGTAGTTCATACCTAATGTTGCACCCTCCATAGCTGCTCTCGCAAGATGAGCTACATTGAATGTTCTGCTATTTAAGCCGAAGAACACGCCTGTTCCATCCGGAACGTTTGGGGTTCTCTCCCCCTCAAAGTAGGGTAAAAGAATCAATCCTTCAGAGCCGACGGGTGCAGCCTCAACAGCCTCCGTTAGATCCTCATGGCTCATCTCGAATAGTTCTCTGATGAATTCCGTTGCAATGGTTACATTCATTGTGCAGAGTAATGGTAGCCAAGCGTTTGTCGAGTCGCAGAAGGCCGCTATCTCACCCTTAGGATCTACCACGGGAACATCCGAGTAAGCGTAAATTGTACCTGAGGTTCCGAGACTGGCTGTTACAATGCCTTTTCGTGTGTTTCCTGTTCCAATAGCTCCTATCATATTGTCTCCTCCGCCAGCGCTGACAAGCACTTCCTCTCTAAATCCAAACATTTCAGCAACTTCCTTCCTAACGAAACCAGCTGGCTTGTCGGAGCTCTGTAGTGGTGGAAGCTTCTCCTCTAGGTTAGGGTCAATAACCTCAATAACCTCCTTACACCAGGTTCTCGTCTTAATGTTCATTAACGCTGTTCCAGAAGCGTCACCGTACTCCATAACTTTTCTACCGGTTAAGTAGAAGTTTAGATAATCATGGGGAAGAAGAACTGTTTTAAGTTGTCTATAATTCTGCGGTTCATGTCTTTTAAGCCAAAGGATCTTTGGAGCTGTAAAGCCCGGTGGAATTGATAGGCCCAGAAGATCGATAACCGCCCTTAACCCGCCAAGTCTCCTAATCAAATATTGGCTTTCTCTAATTGTGCTCGTGTCGTTCCAGAGCTTAGCTGGCCTAATAACCCTACCCCGATCATCTAGAGGAACGAGTCCATGTTGTTGAGCTGAAACACCTACTGCCTTAATATTTCTCGGATTAATTCTAGCTTTTCTTATCGCCTCTCTGACTGTGTCAATCAAAGCGTCAATCCACACAGCCGGATCCTGCTCTTTATGTCCCGGAGGCAATCCTTCTATGAATCCGTATTCTTTCACCGCCTTTCCTAAAACCCCGCCTGTCTCACCGTCTATAACTATTGTTTTAGTACCTTGTGTGCCATTATCGATTCCAATGAAATACTCTTTATCAGCCATCCTAGACACCTCTAGACTCAAATCAATAATAAAGGTAAGGTTATAAAAGAATAAAGATTTTAAGTTGATTTAATACTTAGCATTAGGCGATGTGAAGATGCTTATTTCACTATCAATCCTAGAATATGAGCCGGAACTTTCAGCGAACATGAACTCTCTGGAAAAATCCGAGGGGTTCTCAAAAATGATGAGGCTAGTGCAAACTGGAAGACTGCATGATATTCACATAGACGTAATGAGGCCTCCCCTCATACCCAATAAAAGCAAGTTTTCAATCAGCCTCATACGAAAATTGTATGAGAGCTTGCATGAAAAAATTGCCTTGACCATACACTTGATGGTTCCTAACCCACTTGAGGTAACCAAAAAAATTAATGAATTCATTGAAGAGAAGGACAGAAAGAAAATAACTCTCATAGTGCAGGTTGAATCATTCGACTCCGAGGAGGATATCCTAAAAACTATTAAAACAATAAGAGAGTATGGTTACAGAATTGGGGTAGGCCTAAATCTTCCAACGCCAAAGGAGAGATTAACCGATAAAATTGTCAAAAGTGCAGATATCATTCTCTTAATGACTGTTCCGATGGGGGCGGGCAAACAGAAATTCCATGAGGAGGCTCTGCAGAGGATTAGGGATTTCTCCCATAAATTCCCGGATAAGATCATAAAGGTTGATGGGGGAATAAATCCGAGAACAATAGTGGAAGTTTGGAGAGCCGGCGCCAGAGCCACTGTGATCGGCTCCTATCTGTCTCTCAACAAGAAGCCTGAGCAAGCCATACTAAATCTTGAGAGCGCATTAAAAGCATATGCTGGAAGCTAAACGTATGTTCCACTTCATTTATCCACTTCAGCTTTTTTTTTAAAAAAAAGGAATCAGGGAATTCTGTAGGTGGTTTCCGCTCTATATCCCTGCGATGTATTCACGGTGATCCTTATGCTTTCCCTCTCATAATCGGTCCAATTCCATCTGCATAAAAGACTAACCGACTCGCCGGGCTCGATTCTGAGAGGTAGAGGTGGTTGAGTATCCGGAGTACTGGTTAAGCCCTTAACTGTAAGCTTTACTTCCACGAGATTAATGCCGATAGCTGACCTTTCAGAGTTCTTCACAGTTATATTAAAGTAATCTCCATGTTCAAGATCAAACGTGAATTCTGTAATCTCAACTTCCACTAATGGAAGGGTCGTTTGGAGAACCCCTCCAGATCCTTCACTAACCAAAATCACTACGGTGATTTTCTCCCCACTGTGGTTCGTCCACTCCCAGAAGCATACGAAATTTTCTGAATCCCCAACATTTAATGTGTAACCTCCATTCGGTATGCTGGGATTGGTTGAGTTAATTTCATAGAGTGCATTATCTTCAGTTAAGACCTCAATCTTCAAAATTTTTGTTTCTTTAGGCGAGAATAACGGGTTAAAAACTGTGATGTTGAAAAATGTTGGATTTTCCGCTGATACTGTGAAATTGCATATGGAAACCACCGGTTTTTCAAGGGTTTTCAATCCTAACGATACATAGTAGCCTACAACCCATAAGTAGGAGAGGAAAGCTCCGGAGGCGAAAGTAGCAATCAGTATCGCGATGAATAATATTCTACTTAGATTTAACTTCATCAGCCTTCACTTTCTAAGCTGAAATCTTGAGATGGAATTAAATTTTAAAATAGGGGAAGAAGTTTTTAATAGAGTCGAGTTTTTGGAGGTTATCTGAATGATCTTAGGAAGTTTTCAAGCCTCTCAAGCCTCATATTCGTTGCATTTAGCGCCTTTTGCAGTTCGCCTAGCTGACCCTTAAGGGCGTTTATTTCATTCTGTAGATTTCCAATTTGCTTCAAGATCTTATTTAAATCTTCAAGTGAGGCAACCTCATATCCTTCAATCATGCCTCTAATAATGACTTTATGGGAACGATATGAAGGTTCCTTTTTTCCCTTCACCGCGGCCATCGAAAATATCACGCTCCTACTAGAATAGGTGCGCTGTAGTCAATAAATAATTTTTGGCCCTATGAAGTAAATCTCAATCATAATGCTTATTAGCGTGCAATCACCTTTTTTGAGTATTTACGGCGGGTGAGTGGGGGCCACCTCCACCCGTTCCGCCATATAAACCCCGGTGTAGGAGGTGGAGGAATATAATGAAATTTGGAAGTAGAGAAATAGCGTTAACGGCGCTTTTCACGGCGATGTACGCTATCGGCGTCATCTTTCTTGCACCCATAAGCTTTTGGATCTATCAAGTCAGGGTTGCTGATGCCCTATTGCCCTTATCAATGGTTTTCGGTTTTCCAGCGGTCATCGGCTTAAGTCTAGGCTGTTTTGTTGCAAACCTCTATGGCGGATTAGGGATTATCGATATTTTCGGCGGGGCGATTGCGAACTTTGCGGCTTGCACTCTAGCATGGCTTATTGGTAGCGAAGGTACCGTACGTAGAATTCTCGGCTGTCTTGTTGAAACAGTCATTACAACAGTGATCGTTGGGAGTTATCTGTCAGTTATTTTTGGAATGCCGATTGAAGCTAGCTTGCTTGGCATATTCATTGGCTCCTTAATCTCAATCAATCTCCTAGGCTTTGCGCTTTTAGAGAGTTTATGCCGAAGCAAGATTGTGAAAAGTTTTATCGTAAAGAGAGATTAAAAATACGGCGTGTAGCAATGTGAGAACTGAATTTTCCATCTAAGATAACTTGGGAATAAACTATTTCACATAGTAATATTGTCCAGTTCTTTTCTGATATTTGTCTAGTCTTGAGTCTTCTTTATTTACCCGCGGCCTTTTTGTTTCCGGTTCTCTTCGGAATGTTATATTCATCTCTTTTAGGAACATGTTCATCCCATCAAGTAGGCTTCTCGGCGTCTTCGCTATTCCGTGAACGCCCGGTTCACCAGTGAATATGATCAGTCTATCAGCTATAAAGTCTTGAGCGACAATGTCATGTTCAACCACGAATGCAGTTGCGCTCTTATTTTCAATCACTCTGCGTATTGTTTTAGCCATTGACAGTCTCTCTTCAACATCTAAGTACGCGCTTGGCTCGTCTAAAAGATACAGATCGGCCTCACGTGAGAGGCACGCTGCTATTGCAACTTTTTGCAGTTCGCCTCCACTTAGCTCCTTGAGGTTCCTATCGAATAGAGGGCTAAGGTTGAGGGGATTAATTACCTCAGTTCGGTACCAGCTGGATGTGAACAGTTCTCCGGCTACTGCTCTCAGGAGTTTTTCAACCGTTCCTTCATAGTCTGTTGATATGTATTGGGGTTTGTAGCTGACTTTGAGGATGTTCTCGGTGGGTGGAGGACCGTGGTCAGGTTTTTCTATTCCAGCCAAGATTTTAATGAACGTTGTTTTGCCAGTGCCATTTGGGCCTAGTATACCTATGACCTCTCCAACCTTAGCTTCTCCAGCCTCAATTTTCAAGGTGAAACCACTGTAAGTCTTGCTCATTTCATTCCATTTAAGAATCGGCATATTTACGGAGGGGCTTGCCAAAGGTGGTTTAACATGAAATCTTATGGGTTCTTTTCTAAACCGCATGTTTTCATCCGGAATGAAGCCATTGAGATAAATGTTTATCCCTGTTCTGACGCTATGAACATGAGAAACTATTCCATAAACACCAGGTTTACCATAGAATATGCAAACTTGATCCGAAAGGTAGTCTAGCACAGCTAGGTCATGCTCGGCTACAATAATGGTTTTATCTTCCCCTCTAAGGCTTCTTATAACTTTGGCGGCCTCAAGCCTCTGTTTAACATCCAAATAGCTGGATGGTTCATCGAAAAGGTATACGTCTGCATTGCGGCAGACGGTTGCCGCTATTGCAACCCTCTGCAGTTCGCCTCCGCTTAGAACATCCAAGGTTCTATCCCAGACAACCCTAAGCTGAAGACTCTCTGCAACCTCATTTAATATGCCTCTCTCATCAATGCGTTCAAGTATTTCGCCAACTTTTCCTTTCACGGCCTGCGGTATCTTATCAATGTACTGGGGCTTATGAACAACCTTAAGTTTTCCACCGCTCAGCCTCTCGAAGTATGTTTGAAGTGTTGAACCTCTAAAATATCGTATGAGTTCAGACCAATCCGGCGGATTGTCGTATCTTTCAAGGTTTGGTTTAATCTCTCCGGAAAAAATTTTTAGAACAGTTGATTTTCCAATACCGTTCTGCCCAAGCAATCCAAGCACAATCTCTGGAGAAGGAATTGGTAAGCGAAATAGCTTAAAGGTGTTCGGTCCGAATCGATGAACGCATTCGCCCTCCAGCTCCTCAGGAACATTAACGATGGATATTGCTTTAAAGGGACATTTTTTAACGCATATGCCGCATCCAGTGCAGAGAACTTCTGAAATGATTGGCTTATTATTCTCGAATCTTATGGCTTCAACCTTACTTCTCACTTGAGGGCAGAATCGATAGCATGCCCTATCACATCGAGTCGGTTTACATTTATCGAGGTCGACGACAGCTATTCTGATGGTAATTCTCCTCCTAGAAACCTAAGAAATGACAAAGTGAATATAAACTTGCCTATTCATACGGTTTTCTTTTTCTAGAAGAAATTTCTAGCGTACTTTCGTTAGAATAAAGATGAGTGTTGAATTAGTAATGTTGGAAAGTTTTAGAATTACGAAGCTTTCTTAAATTAAATGTTTGATTTTCGTGTTTTTGGTTTTTCTAATAGATTTCTGAGGCTAAACATATTTCTGTTGACAAAACTGTATAATTTTTTATCCAAACAAGTTTTTAGGGGAAAATATAAATTTTAAACTTAAAATAATCTTAAATTTGTTTTAAAAGGAGTAAAAAGAGAGCATGATCCACCTGCCTAAAGTTTGGGATTTAATTGAACAGTTCAAGTATAAATGTAGGCTGAAAGGCTGGTGGGTGTCAGATCACGAGGATGTAGTGCACGCTAACGGCGAATACCACAATTTCTTGGGAGTTCGGAGGGTTCATCCAAACACGTTTAAGAGCGTTGCCACCAACCATTACTGCCCGATACGTGAAGGTCTCTCATATAGAACCGTAAATGTTTCCTATAGAGCTTGGGTTTTTTCCGAACATCCTTCAGAGAATTTAGTAAAGATAATTGCTAAAAATCCGAGCCTACTTAAAAGCACGGCCCTTTATGATTTAAGCGAGGCCTACGGCGGGAAACCTGTATGTCTAAAGATAAATGAGACGAGAAGTGTTGTTTTTCATGAATTTGAGGTTTTCTTAGAGAGGGAATATCATCTCAGCCTCATGGATAGATTGCCGCCCTTGCCTCCGGAATACACCCCCTCAGCAGAGAGGATCGGTTTAAGCTCCTAGGATACGACATCTGACCTGACCGGTTTATTTTTAGGAGTTTGTTCGTGTTTCTACTATGCTCTTTATCTCGTTTTAGCGTGCGCTACCAATCCTCCCTCTTCTAAGGAGTTCCAAATAAACTTTCTCTTTATCCATTAGGAGGGTTGGGAGGCATTGTTTACAAACCCCAAAGCTCAGTAGCTCCCAGTCGTTAATGTCTCCTCCACAGTTTGGACACATTCCCAGTAAATTGCTCTCAAACTCTCAAGTGCAACCGCCTCATTTAGGTGAACATCTCTCGCATTATTAATTTTTCACACAAACGTTGCCTATTTGAAAGATGATTCAAGAGTAAGACTAAATAAAAAGTTTTTAGAGTAATCTAAATGTTCCTCGGAGTCCTGAATGATTATGGCTGGATCTGAGAGTCTACTACCCTACATTCGGCGGGAGGGCGACGTTGAGCAACCGGTCATTATAGTTGATAGTAGGGAGGCGCGTTCAGCCTCTAAGATCGTTAAGGGCTTAAGAGAGCTCGGAGCACTAATAAGAATTCAACCTCTCGATAAGGGTGATTACGTAATTTCCGATGAATGCGCCTTTGAAAGAAAAACCGTGCGGGACTTTGTTTACACACTTACGCATCGATATCTCTTCGAACAACTCTTCCTTCTGAAGGAGGCTTATCCGAAACCCTTCATTCTAATTGAGGGTTATTTCCCAATAATATATAAATTTAGCAGAATTAATCCTTCATCAGTCTGGGGAGCAATGTTCGCTTTAGCGAAGAACGGCATAAACATGATTCACACAACCAGCCATAAGGAGACCGTTGACTTCCTCTACACATCGGCTAAACAGGAGCAGTTTGTTGAGAAGAGAATTCCAGCCGTTCATCCAGTTAAGAAGACCGGAACATTAGCTGATGCACAAATTTTCTTTCTCGCAAGCCTGCCCAATATAGGTCGGGAAAAAGCCATAAGCCTACTTAAGGCTTATGAAACCCCATTTAATGCCTTAGCTAACATTGACCGCTGGCCTAAAGACATTTACGGTCTAGGACCAAAAATAACTGAGAAGGTTAAAGAGGTTCTGCACAGCGTATATGCTGAAGCGGCGAATAATAAAGATTGAATGGAAACATCGAATTCTTCATTTTCACTCAAGAAGCCTGCTTAACCCTTAACTACGGCTATTGGAAGTAGTCTAGCTACGTAAGTAGCTATGCCAACCGCGTTACTGACCTCAGCGACTCTGTCAACATCCTTGTAAGCTGGATCAGCTTCTTCCGCTAGAACACGCATGCTTGCGGCCCTAATAATTATGCCCCTACTCTCGAGTCTCCTTCTTATTTCTCCTCCAGTGAAGCGTCTGGTTGCAGCTGCACGACTCATCATTCTCCCAGCTCCATGAGCCGTTGAGCCAAATGTTATTTCCATAGATCTCGGTGTGCCGACTAGAATCCATGAGCTTGTACCCATTGAACCTGGTATTATGACTGGCTGACCCACATTACGGTAGTCCGCTGGGATATCTTTATGACCCGGCGGAAAAGCCCTCGTTGCGCCCTTCCTGTGAACCCAAACCTTCACTGTTTTACCATTTATCTTATGTTCCTCTATCTTTGCAATATTATGAGCCACGTCATAGGTGAGTTTCAAACCGATCTTTTCAGCCGGCATCTTAAAGACCCTTTCGAAGCTCTGCCTAACCCAATGTGTAATCATCTGCCTATTCGAGAATGCGTAATTCACTGCGCATGCTAAGGCTTGATAGTAGTCTTGCGCCTCATTGCTCGTTCCCGGAGCGCACGCAAGCTCTCTATCCGGTATTTTAATACGATATTTATGTATAGCCCGCTCCATCACACGTAAGTAATCTGAGCATATCTGATGGCCGAATCCACGTGAACCGCAGTGAATCATCACTGTGACCTGTCCTTCATGCATTATGCCGAATGCCTTTGCAACTTTCTCATTAAATATTTTATCGACCTTCTGGATTTCTAGGAAGTGGTTTCCAGAGCCTAAGGTTCCCAGCTGTGAAAGACCTCTTTTCTTGGCTGTATGTGAAACTTTATTCGGGTTTGCTCCGGGCATTCTACCGCCTTCCTCGCAGTGCTCAATATCCTCAGGCCAGCCGTAATCTCTCTCAACTAGATAGGGTACTCCCTCCCTAGTTACTCTGTCAAGCTCATTATAGGATACGCTGAAG
Organism: uncultured Candidatus Bathyarchaeia archaeon; assembly: GCA_964529605.1. Classification (GTDB taxonomy): domain Archaea; phylum Thermoproteota; class Bathyarchaeia; order Bathyarchaeales; family DTEX01; genus DTEX01. The sequence goes on from CAZGXE010000029.1 coordinate 8,993, forward strand.
TCTCTTCTGCGGCTTCCAAGCCCGCTTGGAACATTATGAAATATCGTTGTCGCTAGCTCATTCAGTTTAGGACGGATATCTCCCTCTGAAAGATTTGTTGTCAACAGTCTGACACCACAGTTAATGTCGTAGCCGACACCGCCTGGGCTAATCACTCCCTCCTCGTAATCTGTAGCCGCGACACCGCCTATCGGGAAACCGTAGCCTTCATGTCCATCTGGCAGGGTTATAGCGTACTTATATATGCCCGGCAAATGAGCTACATTTGAACACTGCTCTAGAGTTCTATCTGTTCTCATCTTCTCAATTAGCTCATCATCTGCGAATACTATGCCTGGGACACGCATGCCCGGCTTATACTTTTTGGGTATTCGCCAAGTGTACTTATCAATTCTTTCTAACGGAACGTTCATTGTAGACACGCACTAAAACTATTGTTTGAAATAATTAAAAGAAACACGTCAATATAAACATATTAAAAAGGGAAGTTGCTGATCGCTGTTAAAGGACGATTCTAACTGAAGGATTCCAAGTACGATTTTTTGGTTCTCCTCTTCCACGTTGCGTTAAACCCTTAACTGCTGGTCAATCCACTCTCTAACTCCTTTCTCCTTGATCTCTATCAGATTTTCGATGCAATGAAACTTTATAACTCCAGGATTGGTTTTTAATAATTCGCATGGAAATGAAGGGCATTGAACGCATAGGTCAAAGCCTTTGCTGTAACAGCATTGTCGAATCTTACGGCGTTCCTCATCTAGTTTTTAGCGATCTCCGCTTTACAGCCGGAGCATAGGTTAGAATCTGCAATTATTTTTAGTCCAAGTCTGAAGTTTTCAATGTCTATCTTGCCTTCAAGAAGTTTTCTAAATCCGTATTCCTCCAGCATTTCCAGTGCGGATTGGAATGTTCTCTTTATTCTCCCCGTAAACCAGTCGCAAGTCCGACAGTATGAGCCGCAAAACGATATGTACCTTCTCATCTCCCCTTCATAATTCACATCCTCCCCCTCCTTTTTGGTTAGGAGAAGTTTGCAGAAGAGCTCCCGCTACTTAACTCGATAGCCGGCTCTTTAATCTCCTTCTGCACACCGAATTTTTCCCAATGAACTTTACGGCTAAGAGGCTCTCTTCTTTTGAACGGTTTCTCAGCTGGATAACCTAGGGACACGGTGCATAGAATCCTTAAGTTTTCAGGCACGCCTAGAATCTTCTTCAAGGGTTTTTCGTAGGAGGTGCCAGCCACCCCCATCCAGCATGTCCCCAAGCCTTGGGCGTATGCGGCTAAGAGCATATTTTGCACAGCTGCGCCCAAATCCTCACGCCAAAAGCTTGACCTTGATGGATCCCCAACCACAGCTATGACAACCGGAGCTTCAGCCATAAACCTCCCCCAGGTATGAACCTCAGCCATTCTCTTTCTGGTTTCAGCATCAGTCACCACGATGAAATTCCAATGTTGAGAGTTATTAGCCGAAGGAGCCCAAACAGCTGCATACAAGCACTTGATTATCTTCTCCTCCCCAACAGGTTTACTTAAGTATCTCCTTATGCTACGTCTACCCAAGATAGCTTCAAAAACTTCCATCTTCCTTTCATCCTCCACTTTAGTTTAGACCGCCATTAAATTAAGCCTTTCACATTAAGGTTCAAAGGTAATTAGCCTTATATTAATTAGCGAGATAAAAATATGTATCTTATTGGTTTGGTGACCATAGAATGGGTTTTTCGCTTGTTGAAGCCGTTGCGCCGGCTACATCAGCTAATTTAGGAGCAGGCTTTGATGTTTTTGGGGTTGCCTTAAACGTTCTTTTTGATAGAGTATCGGTGGAAAGAACATCCGGTGAGGGAGAAATCAAGATAAAGGTGGAGGGCGAGGGGGCTGAAAGTATTCCGACGGAGCCTGAGAAAAATACTGCTGGGATAGTTGCAAGGGAGCTTCTGAAGCTCTCTAAAGAGAGATACGGCTTAAAAATAAGGGTTCATAAAGGCATAAGGCCTCGAAGCGGCTTGGGAAGCAGCGCGGCAAGCGCCGCCGCAACTGCTGTAGCCATAAATGAGCTCTTGAATCTAAATTTAAGCCAAACCAAACTGATAAGCTTCGCGGCTCTAGGTGAGTTAGCCTCAGCCGGAGCTCCCCATGCGGATAATGTTTCAGCAGCTATATTGGGGGGCTTCATAGTGATAACTTCGAGGGATCCCTTGGAGGTTTTAACCTTAAAGATGCCGTCCAATGTTGAATTCGCGATAATTCTCCCAGAAATAAAGCTTGATACAAGCATAGCAAGGTCGGTTCTTCCAAAGAAAGTGGATCTCTCAAGTATGGTATATAATGTGGGGCGAGCCGCCACATTCATCTCGGGTATAGCCCTAAATAATGTTGAGATAATGGGTAAGGGAATGATGGATAGGGTGGTTGAGCCTGCTAGATCCCGCTTAATCCCTGGATTAAGTCAGGTTAAAGAGAGCGCACTGAAAGCTGGGGCGGCTGGAGTAGCCATAAGCGGGGCTGGCCCAGCGATAATAGCTCTCGTTAACTCAAAAAAGGCTAACGCTTGGAAGGTTGCATTAGCCATGAAAGAGGCCTTCGATAAGCTTGGCATAAGAAGTCGGCCGATACGTGCGAAACCTGGATCTGGAGCAAAAATAATCAGAAGGGAATGTTAGAGATTCCCTCGCGCAAAGAACCGTCCAATTTTAGATAGAACTCTTCCCATAGACTGAGATATGAAAACCCTTAAGATAATCCGCACTTGAATATTTATTTTGAATAATTGGAAAGGGAGATTTTTCTTTGAAATGAGGAGAAATCCTGCTGCTAAAAAGCATGGGAAAACGAGTAGAGGGAAGAGTGAGATTGCTGGCAGATGGATACGTGCTCTGCAAATAGCTTCTATAATAGCCATTTTAGCCATCCTAATAATCTTATACCCCAATCAACCCTCTGACATCATACCTCATAAACCACAATCGACTGTTGACATGTCTAGAGTCGTTTTAGTCGATGGTATAGCATTCACCGATCCAAACCCTAATTTCACGAAGAGTATTATTGAGATTATGAGTGAAGCAAACTTAACGTTAGATATCTATGGGGGGGAGAATGTAACGATAGATCTGCTTAGAAACATCGGAGGGTACGGCCTCATGATTCTTCGGCTTCACAGCGCAGTGGACGATCATGGGTTCCTATACATATTTAGCGCTGAAAGATTCAATGAGACGATATGGAAAACAAATTACACATCTGGTGAGCGAGATTTAGGCGTCGTGAGAGAGGGAATAACCTTCAGTAATGAATCATATTTCGCTTTGAGGGCTGATTTACTCGGATATTTAAGCGATGGAGGCTTAAACGGTTCAGTCATTATTTTGATGGGCTGTAATGGAACGGATTCTCAGCAGATAATAGACAATCTTTTTGAAAGAGGGGTTAAAGCTATAATTGCGTGGGATGGTTATGTGGATTTAGACTACACCGATAAGATTGTGATCGAAGTCTTA
>CAZGXE010000030.1:0-12485 GCA_964529605.1 uncultured Candidatus Bathyarchaeia archaeon
GCTCTAGAGATGATCTCTAAATCATGCTCATTTATGAAGTTAAATAGGAAAATATTATCCGCCTGACGGAAAATGTTCTCTTTAATGGTGTTTGGCTGGTTTGTTATGAATGTTGTGAAGAGGCCGAAGTGCCTCATCCTAGTGACGATGTCATCCCAATAGGTTTCTCTTAGATACAAATGTGCCTCTTCAGCGAAGAGAAAAACAGCTCTTATCTTCCATTGTGAAAGCAAATCTTGAAGTTTTGCAAGAATGTACTCAACGAGCATCTGCCGGTCTATTGAGGATAAGTTGCTTAGGTTTATTATTACTGCTCCTCCGCCATTCTTTTCAATTCCTTGAAGCACTGCCTCAAAGTCTACAGCCTTGGAGAAGTCGTCAGTAAAGAAGTTGGAATGAAGAAGCGTGTAGTAGCGTGAGAAAAGCGCATCCTTAACTTGCTGGTTGCACTTCCATCTTCTGATTGCTTCGCCGAGTTCACGTAATGTTAACTTACCCTGCTCCTTTAGGAAGCGCCATATGTGCTTGAACTCGCGGGATGAGGTTCCTGGCAACCCAAGAGCGTGTACCAATATTTTCATCATGACATAAAGGTTTGTCTGGGACAATGTTACCTTAAAGTTTTCACCAGGCGCTAAAACATGGATTTTCTTGGAGAATTCATTCTCCTCTCCATCCGGGTTTAGGCCTAGATTCGCGTATTCTCCATTCAAGTCTAGGACTATAACTGTTGCACCATGCTTGATAAGACCTAAAACTAAGAGCTTAGATAAATGCGACTTACCAGTCCCCTTTCTTCCAGTTATTATGTTAAGTTTTCCATCTAGGTTGCCTGCGTCTATTGTTATGGGTGTCCCCTCCATTGTTTCACCAAGATTTATCGGATACCTTTTCGTCACGCCAGCTATTTTCAGCAGTTCCTCGATGGGTATTCTACGTATAATGGAATGGGTTCTTGAGGGCAGCCACGAGCTATTCGGATTTAATCTCCCATTCTTTATTGTTCCGTGAATCTTGCATATGAGTAGGCGTGCATCCTGAACATAGAGTATATGTGATGTTATATCGAAGGGGTCGATATCTTCGCCTTTAATCGAATCGTCTATGAGTGGTTCACGTAGAAGCTCTTCCATTATTCCCGGGACGTTAGCGAATTGTATGTCAATAACTTGAACGATCATTGACTTTTCGGCCTTTCTGTCCTCTATCAGTAGGTAGCCACCCTTCTCGACATTTTCATCTAGAAAACTGATGATTTGTATGGTTTTGCCAACCTTTTTGTATAAGCGCATATTCCTTTTAATCCCCAATGCCGCCGGTTCCGAAGGGACCAAAAAGAGCCTTACGAATGTTTAACCAAGTGACAACTTTTAACCCATACTCCTTTGTTATGAACCGCTGTATGCCTATAACATCATTGGCAGTGAATGTTGAAAAGATATGGGCTAAACGTAATGTTTCTGGATAACCTTGGAAGGTTAATTCGTTTCCAAGAAGCCTTTGAACAGCCATTATTTGGATTTCTTTGGGTAATGCCTTATCTATGTCAACCCTGAAGGGATAGCCTCGGTTATTCAATTTGGCAACGTAAATCCTACCTAGCAAACGTAGTCTTTTAGAGGATATGGAAAGCATCCGCTCATCGATTTCTAGAAGGCATGGAGCTTTCTGTCTAACTATCAGATCCGTGATCTTTCTGCCTAGGAACTTAACTGTTGAGGCCTTTGAGAAGGATAAAACAATATTTGAGTTTTCTCTCGCAGCCCTCAAGATGCGCACTAAAGGACTTAAGTGAATATTTGAAACTCCAGACGCTAATGATCCATCTAGGAGAATTATGCTGTTACTTACGGAAGCGGAAACCATCGTTTGAATCCACCTTTCTAAAGCATTGCTAAGTCGGCTCTGAACCTCAATTAAGAATGGCGAAACTGTGCTAAAGTTCACTAGCCGACCGTGCCCCAAAAAGCTGACAATCTCTTTCCAGTTATCTTCGGTTATGTGGAAGGGGAAAGGCCCTAAGCGTAAAAATCTGTAGTGTTTTCTTTCTTTCCACACTACGGCACCTCTGACAGCGCATATGACCCCGCTCTCTGTTTCACCAACCCTTATGCTTGAGACGTCAACTGCTATTACCGGAGTATCATCTGGTATGGGCTCCAAAGATGATATAATTGACAGTGAGTCCTTACCATAGATCTCGATTAGATCCTTCGGCTCCTTAACTACTTCTGTTGGCTGAATTGTGGAATCTACCCAAGGTTGAAAGCATCTCTCTTTTATCCTGCTCATCGAGCTTAAGCTTAATTCAATAAGTTTCTTTGGAATAGCTGTGTTCTCGAGAGGCTGGGGAAAATTATATCTTGATGTTGTTGCATAATGTATTTGTTCAATCAACAACATTCACCAACTTATAGTCAAATAATGTTGTATATAAATGTTGTGCATGAACAAGATGTGCAACAATAAACAAGAATTAAGTGGAAAAAGAAAATGTCCGAAACGGGGGATGAAAAACCCTTAATTCACATAAAAATGAGGGTTGGAAACATAGAGTTTGAAATAAACTGCCGTGAAGACCAAGTAAAAGATGTTGTAGAAAAAGTTCTATCAAGCGTTGCCAGCTACGCAACCAAGCAAATCCCCGTACCTGAGAGGGCAGTTCAGCCGCCAGCTAAGACTGAAACATGCAGAGGAATAATCGAAAGACTTTGGAGAGAAGGCTGGTTTGCCGTACCTCGTTCACTTAATGATGTTCATAGAGAGATGACCCGTATAGGTTACCATTATGATCGGACGGCGGTGGCCCATGTACTCCTTGACCTAGTTAGGGATGGAATATTAACTCGGGAGGGGAAACCAAAAAGGTATCTTTACACTCAGAAACGTCCACCAACACCTCCTCCAATTTAAGTTAAATGTAAGAGTTGGATCTTGGTGAATTATAGTGGAGCCCACATGTAGTGTTTTAGTGCTCTCTCACTGCCTACTCAATAAGGGTACAAGATGGTGGCAGAAAGGTAAGCCTCCTGAGAGAAATATGGGTTTAGCCACAGAGGTAATTAGGTTCGCCTTAAAGCATAACCTCGGGATCATACAGATGCCATGCCCAGAGTTTACCTTCTGCGGAAATCCCCGACCCTCTAGAACAAAGGATGAGTATGAGATGCTACCAGGCTTCAGGGAGCATTGTGAAGACCTTGCGAAAGTAGTAGTTAAACAGCTGAAGATGCTAACCATCATGGGTGAGGAACCGCGCATCCAGATTTTGGCAGTTATCGGCGTTAAACGTTCTCCCTCATGCGCGGTTAATAGTGCATTACGTAGAATAAACGATAAGATCTTACATACAAGGGAGAGAGGAATATTTATTGAGATTCTGGAGGATGAAATGTTGGAGGAAGGACTAAATCCGCTTTTTCTAGAGTTTGATTTCGACGAACCGAATGAGATAGTTAGGGACTTAGCTAGAATGCTTCGTTAAGACTGAGGCTTTACCTTTTACTTGTCTTTATTTGGTTTAGAATTATCTTTAACTCATTTTCTTCTATAGCATTCATCTCATAGAGTTTTTTAGCAACTTCCTTAATTCCCAGCACAGCATGTAGGTTCACCCCTATATCTGCAAGCCTCTCTCTTCCGCCTTCCTCTCTATCTAAAAGGACAAATGCATCTGAGACGATTCCGCCTTCAGCCCTGACCGCTAAAGCTGAGTTCTTAAGACTCAAACCCGTAGTTATCAAATCGTCAACCAGAAGAATCTTATCGCCCGGCATAATTATTCCCTCAACCCTACGTTCCCGCCCTGTGAGCTTCTGCTTCTTACGGATGTAAAGAAAGGGTTTTTTGAGAAAGTATGCTGTAATCGCGCTTAATGGTAAACCAGCCGCCGGTATACCGGCTATCCTATCGAAGCTTTCCACGCTAATCTCATTTTTTATGCTGTTCATGAATATTTCAGACACTCTTGTGAAGGCGTCGGGGAAGCTCGGTATAACCCTTAAATCAATGTAGTAGGGGGTAACTTTTCCAGTTGATAACTTAAATGTGCCAAACTCTATTGCATTAATCTTCTTCAGAATCTGGCAGATCTCTATCAAAATAGATTCCCTTTTGGGGGAAGTGAACTCTTCAGCATGCATTTGAATCCCACAAGAATATATTAGATTTGATCGCCTTAAAAGCCTATTCAATCATTTTGCGAAATCAAAAAATACTTATGGAATTAAAAGACTATTGTTGGAGGGATTTCAGCTGGAGAATCTTGTTGAATTTATTATTGATAGCGCAAGAAATATGGGCGCTGAATATGCTGAGGCAAGGCTGCAAATAGACTTACGTGAGTCCCTAATTCTAGCCAACGGGATTCTCGAAGCATCCATATTGGAAGAGAGTAGAGGAATAGGGATAAGGGTTCTTGTGAATGGATCATTAGGTTTTGCGTCAACAAACGTTCTTAGGAGGAGGGAAGTGGAGAGGGCGCTAAAGCAAGCTTTCAAGATTGCTAAAGCAACCTCAAAAATCATAAGCCATAAGATTTCAATGGGAAAAGGCGATGTGAAAAGCGGAAAAGTTAAGGTTAAGCCGAGAGTGAATTTTGCAAGCGTCGACCTTGAGTCCAAGGTTAATCTTCTGAGAGAGTCTGATGAGCAGATAATGGATGCTGCCGCAGCCTTGGACGTTAAGGTTCCAGCTCGAAGAGCAACCTTAGACACTTGGACGACGGAAAAAATAGTCATGACAAGCGATGGAGCAAACGTTCATAGCATAACGCCTAGAGCAGCGTTATTCGCCTTAATCACAGTTTTTCATCCGCAGAGGGGTTCAGTCCAAAGATACTTTAACCTAGGTGAAAGTGGTGGGTGGGAAATAGTTGAGAAATGGAATTTGCCAAAAATCTTTTATGATGAAACCTATGCCGTATCGAGGGTTTTAATGGAGGCAGCTAAGCTCGCTGAAGGCGAGATGGATGTTGTTTTGGGACCTGAAGTTGTTGGGATAGTTAGCCATGAATCATGTGGACATCCAAGCGAGGCTGATAGAATACTTGGCAGGGAGGCCGCGCAGGCGGGTGAAACTTTTCTTAAGCCCGACTCCATCGGCCTCAGGGTTGGCTCACCCTACGTGAATGTTGCTGACGACCCAACTTTGAAGGGATCATTCGGATTCTACCTTTACGATGAGGAAGGAGTTAAAGCCAGAAGGCGCATTCTAATAAGGGAAGGCGTGATAAATGAGTTTCTGCATAATCGTGAAACTGCAAGCGTATTTAATTTAGAGAGTAACGGTGCCTCGAGGGCCGTAGCCTACAATCGTGAGCCAATAGTTCGGATGGCTAATACATTCTTTATGCAAGGTGACTACTCAAAAGAGGAGCTCTTTGAAGATATTAAAGATGGCATATACATCAAGAATTTTATGGAATGGAACATTGATGATAGGAGATTTAATCAACGCTATGTGGGGCTTGAAGCTTACAAGATAGAAAAAGGCGAACTTAGGGAGATGGTTAAAAACCCAGTTTTAGAAGTGACAACGGTTGGACTTTGGTCAGCTGTTGACGCTGCCGGAAAAGACCTAGAGTTTCAGGCTGCTTACTGCGGTAAGGGTGATCCCATGCAGGGCATACCAGTTTGGACTGGGGGACCGCACATACGCTTAAGGAAAATTAAGATTGGAGGCGCATAAAATGAGAAAGGAAGAGATGCCGTCATATATTGTTGATTTAGCGAGAAAACTTGGAGCAACAGATGTTGCAGCTGAGCTTTTAGAAACTCAAAGAATTATGATACGATTCTCGAATAATGAAGTAACGGTTTCAAAAATCTTCTTTGAGAACAGCATAGATGTATTCCTCATGATTGAGAAGCATAGGGCTATGACGACCATAAGCATGCTATCACTCAGAAACATTAAGAAGAAGGTAGAAAACCTTATGAAAATAGCTAAGGCGACGCCTCCTACTGACATATACGCACCTCTACCACAGGGGCCTTTCATCTATAATCCTGAGCTAATGAAGGTTCCAAAAATACCTCTGAGCCCAGACACACTAACTGGCTATGTTGATTCAGCAATAGGGAGCGCATTAGAGGAGGGAGCTAAAAGGGTTGCTGGAACATTAAATGCTTCTAGAACTAAGATAACTCTTGTAACGTCTGGAGATGTTCAAGCTACTCAAGAATCAAACAGTTTAGAAATATCTGTGAGAGCTTTTGTATCAGAATTTTCAACTGGCCACGCTCTCTCAGTAGCCAGCAGGTTAGACGACTTTAATCCTGAAGAGGCTGGTGGGAGGGCTGGTGAAATAGCTAAGGCGGCTACTAACCCTAAGGCCGGTGAGCCTGGAAAGTATATGACTCTCCTCGGACCGATGGTTTTCGCCGACTTCGTCAATCAGGTAGGCATTTTATCATCAGCCTTTCTAGTCGATGTCGGCCAATCATTTCTTACAGAGAAAATAGGGTCCGAGGTTGCTTCTAAAAAGTTTACGCTAATCGATGATCCAACCCTTACCGGCACAATGGGGGCTAGAGCCTTCGATGATGAGGGAGTTCCAACAAGAAGAAAAGCCATAGTTGAGAGAGGCGTTCTAAAAACTTATCTCCATAACAGCAAGACTGCTAAAAAGTTTAATGTTGAAACAACGGGTAATGCTGGAATAATCGTCCCATATCCATGGAATCTCATAGTTGAATCCGGTAGCAAAACATTTGATGAATTATTAGCCGAGATCGATGACGGCATATATGTTACGAACGATTGGTATCTAAGGTATCAAAATTATAGAACCGGAGACTTTTCAACGTTGCCTAGAGACGGAATGTTCCGTATTAAACGCGGCAGAATAGAAGCCCCAATAAGGGAGCTGAGGATAAGTGATAACATGCTTCGGATCCTACGGAACATAATAGATTTAAGCAGATCACGAATGTGGATAAAATGGTGGGAAGTTGAGGTTCCAACACTAACACCATATGCGCTAATTAGCGAGTTAAACTTCACAAAATCGAGAATGTAACTTTCTAAAAATGTTAAAATCCATTCTTTTTCGGATTTCAATTTAAGGAAACTGTGAGAATGGTGAAGCGGAGGCTTTTGCCGAAAAAGTTCTATGCAAGAGATCCTAAGGTTGTGGCTTTAAATCTTTTAGGAAAAATTTTAGTCAGAAGATTAGGCGTACATTTTCTTGAGGGAGTAATCGTTGAGACTGAAGCATACTATGGTATTGAAGACCCTGCGTCGCGTGCCAAGAACGGTATGAAAAAATATAATGCGCCGATGTGGAGCAAGCCGGGAATAGCATTCATTTATAATGTACACAACAATTGGATGTTTAATGTTGTCGCCCATGAACCCAACTCTGTGGGCGCAGTTCTTGTGAGGGCGATAGAACCACTAAAGGGAATAGTAATCATGAAGACAAATAGAGGGATCAGCGACATAAATAATCTGGCAAACGGGCCTGGACGTTTAACAAAGGCCCTAAAAATCGGTAAGGAGCTAAATTGTACAGACTTAACTAAGAGCGCAAGCCCCCTATTTATTACGGTTGGCAAGCCAGTTCGTAGAATTGGAAGATCTCATAGAATAGGAGTTAAGAGAGATCTGGATGAAAAGCTGAGGTTTTATATAAAAGATAATCCATTCGTGTCTAAACGCAAAGCAAAGCATTTTTCTTAGTTATCGCGGCTTATACTTACCTGTATGCGCAAGGGATACAGGCGTATACATAGATTTCCTAATCGGCTACTTACTATTACCATTGCGTAATAAAAACGCCCAGAGGCCGCTAAGTCTTCATATCACATTAGCTATGGCTCTACCTATGATTATTGACGCTGCCACTCAGTTTTTCGGGTTCCGGGTGAGCGCAAACGATATTCGATTAATAACTGGCTTGCTCTTTGGAACGGTTCTCTCAATTCTTAATTTATTCTTTTTCGATTCTTTCCTTAAGCCATAAGATGCCAACACTTCACTGTCTAATCCCCTGAGAAAATTGAATTTAATCATAAGGATTCATGGATGAAGCCTAAGATTTTAGTTTTAGGCTCTGCGATTGATCTCAACGTTTTCTATTGGATGTTAAGTCCGCTTATAATTGGCTCAATAATTTTGCACATCTTTGCATTACCTATTTTCCTTGCGGTTTCTCTACTATTTTTTTCTAAGCGGAAAAGAATAGAGAATAGATAAGTAAGTTGAAGAGGTCTTTCAGCTAGGAAGATTTATATCTATTGGCGGGCATAAGCTAGTACATAACTAAAAAACATTCTGAAAGGTGTGAATGCTGGTTTAATGGTTAGCAATAAAAAATTTGGGAAAAACGGTTATGGTTTGGGTGCGCTCATAGTTTTCGTTGCTTCTATCGGCGTTGCATCTATTGTTTACGGCGGTGGGATCCTAATTTTTGAGCCTGTAAGTCTAATAGCTTGGGTTTTTGGACCCCTTGGAGCCTACACGATTATCTATGCTCTTAGGATGCGGGGAGAATTTCTCTATTATTTATCTTGGGGATTGATCATGCTTGATGTAGGGTTGGCTTCAGCCCTCTACAAAACAGTAAATTTTTTGGTTATGTTTGGGTTTCTATTAATTATTCTTGTGGTTATAGGTTCAATCACATATTGGAGGAAAAAGAAGTGAGTGATAGAAAAGAGATAGAAGAGATTCGCGGAGAGATGGATTTGCTTGAGAGAATTATGAACTACATCCCCGGGTACCGAGGATATAAAGAGAAGGAATTGCGCAGAGAAAGCGATAGGCTTGTGAGGATGAAGGCAACCAGTAGCCTAAGAAGCGCAAAAGATTTATTGAGAAGAAACTTAACGAACCCCACCATCGTCCGGAAAATCTCAAGTGAAGACGCTTGGAGAATTAATGCCCTGCTCTCCCGCTTAGATAGGGTTGTACAGCGCGTAGATAGGGCAGTAGCCGGCTATGCCGGCATGTTTGACGCTGTTAGAGTTAGAGAAGATAAGCTTGACTCTGTGCTTCAGCATGATTTAAGTCTGATAGAAAGAGTGGAGGCCTTCAGAGTTAGTGTAGAGTCGCTGGTTAAGCTAGAGCCAGGCGGAGAGGGATGGAGGAAAGAAATAGATGAGCTCCTAGTGAGAGTCGAGGAGTTAGATTCCATACTTGATAAGAGAACAGAAATAATTAGGGGTTTAGTTAAATAGGTGAGGAATACTATATTATCATGTGCGAGGGAGTTTTGCATGCCAAAAGTTATTGAGTGGACCGGTGCGAAAGAAGATGAGATAGTTTGGAGATATCCGAGTGAGGAGATAGAGTGGGGAGATAACCTGATTGTTCATGAGTATGAGGCAGCAGTCTTCTTTAGAGACGGAAAAGCCTACGATGTTTTTAGGGCTGGACGGCATGTTCTAACAACCGCGAATCTTCCATTACTCACAAGAATCCTTTCGGCTATTACTGGTTTTGATAAGATACCATTTAGATCAACAGTGATATTTGTTTCACTTAAACAGTTTCAGGGAAAATTTGGGGCGCAGGGGCAGACGAAGGAGCTGGCGCCGCTAAAGTTTCACGGGAGCTTCTGGTTCAGAGTTGAGGAACCAAATCTTTTTGTGAACGAAATTGTGGGTGGACAAGGCATATATGCAACCAGCGGGCTCCAAGAGTTCCTCAGGGGATACTTTAATGAGAGGCTAATTGATACTTTAAGTCAATACTCACTTGCTGATGTCTTCGGGAAGCTTGACGAAACAAGCTTCTTGGCTAAAAATGTTCTCTACGACGCCTTTAAGAGGATAGGGCTTGAATTAATCGATGTAAAGTTTGAGGGAATAGATACAACTCCGGAGTGGAGAGACAGAATATTCTTCCTTAGAACAGGAGTATCATCCGGAGAAGTCTTAAGGATGCAGACTGTTCAGAAAACCGCTGAAAGCCTATCAAAGAGTTCAGGAGCGGCCGTAGGGGCAGGCATAGCCATCATCCCACCGCTTTTCCAGCAGCCAGCTACTTCAGCTCAACCCCAGCTAATGGTGATCTGCCCGAAATGCGGCTTCCAGAATCCGCAGACAGCAAAATTCTGTAGCAACTGCGGGACTCCATTGAAGGCAACGGGATTAAAATGCCCAAAGTGCGGGAGCGAAGTCCAGCCTGGGTCAAAGTTCTGTCCGAACTGTGGAGAAAAGCTAACCCAACAATAATAGGTTAACCATCTCTAGAAAAACTGAGATTATTTTATTCATGCAAGACTGTTCGTTCCTCCGCCGCTAATCTTCTGAACATTTCAGCATCTCTCTCTAAGCCTCTATAATTACCGTTTAAGCGTAAGATATTTAGGAATTTAGGATTCAATGTAAATAATAAGGTGTAAATGCTTTGCCAAGCGACCTAGCGAGGTTACTTCTCCCCTTCACCGTCCCATCCGAAGATAGGGAAACTGCCTTAGATAGGAGAATGGAGCTCGCCGCAATCTTCTGTTTAGCGGAATTAGAGAGAGATAAGGGCGGAGGCCTTATTTCCAAGAGGCCTTCTGAGGAAATATCCTTCATAGCAGAGGTTTGTTATCCCTTTTGGCTTGTTCCATGGAAAAAAAGAACCCTCCTTTTTGACGGATTGGGCATTACAAATCACATATTATCCTTCGGCATACTACCTGATGCAACTGTATTTATCCGTGAAATCAAGGGGAGCTCAGATAATCCTGAAGCATATTCCACTTTCCTCGCTCATAACCTGAATTATTTTAAGGTTATCGGAGAGGGACAAAAAACCATAAAGGGTTTAATAGTTGATCAAGCCTTCAGCAAAGATTTCTTCTCCCTCCTTCCTAAGGCAAAACCCATTCGTAAGCCTCCTTCAGACAAAGTTCTCTTATCTCCGCTAATGGATAGAGCGGCTGTTGAAGCCTCACTTAAGGAGCTCTCTAACTTCAAGAGAGCCCTAGAAGAGGATGTTAGAAGCTTACAAAGAATTGTGAAAGCGCTTATCGGGGCAACTCGGAAACACATTAACGCCATTAATATGGAGATTGAGAAAACCCGTAGGAAATATAAGAATGAGACTGCCAGCTTAAAGTCCAAGTGCATGGAAAAAATAGAGAAAGAGAGCAAAGAATACAGCCGAAAGATTGCTGAAGTTTCTGAGAAGACTAACCGTCTGATACAGGAGCTCAGTGAGAGAAAATTAACTCTTGAAATGGATAGAAAGCGTTTAGTCGCCTACGTTGAAAAGCATGAGAAGGAGGCGGCAGCAGCTAGATCTAGTGGAGACAAAACTGAAGAAGAACGTTGGAAGCAAAAGCTTGAGGAGTGTAAGCAGGAAATTTCAGTTGTAGATAATAAACTTGAAGAAGTGAATAAAAGCATCAAAGACGCTGAATCCACTCGTGACTTGGAGATTTCAAGAATTAAATCTGAGTACAACTCAAAAGTAGAAAACATTATGGCTGATTTAAAGAAGCTTGAGGCTGCCAGAGATTTTAAAATTCAAGTTAGCCAGCAAATGGTGAAGTCATTAGAAGAGTCAACTTCAGCTATAATCAACGAGATAAATAAGCTAATAGAACTTAGAAACCTCTCATTAAGTGAACTTGAGAAAATCATGCATCCCATGGGTAAAAGGAAATATACATTAGTTTATTTACCATTCTTTTTTGTCTGCTACAAACGGGGCTTAGAGAAAAGATATGTTATCTTCCCCCCCTCAATAGTGAATGCTTTAAACGGTATTAAAAAGATCAAAGGCGCATTTCGATCGTTTAAGGTGAGGATGCTTTTACAGGAATTTTCCCAGTCCATAACAAATCTTCTGAACCGTTTTGTAAATCTGATTGAGAGAAACCCTATTTTTGAAGATACGGTTAGGAATGCTTGCGTAAAGATGAATATACTAAAGAAACCTTGTAGTGAGATAAGCGAGGGGCTGGAAGGGTTATTCAAGGAAAAGTGGCTTTCAGAAAGAGAACTCGAGCTTCTACGTGAATGTAAAAACCTTCATTAATTCAAAGCCACTCTTGACGGCGGAGAGATCTCTAGATTATGGGAGTGCGAAACGCTTATTTAGTGGTTTCCAGAGAACTCTGTGATAAATCCTAACGAGGATTCATATTCCATCCACTCTAAGGAGTTTTCGTTTAAAAATAAAAGGCGGGGGATGAAGTGCAATTTCACCTTGACCCAATCATGCTTGGAATAATAGGTCTCCTTGTAGGGATCTTCATATCCATATTACTTCTTTTTTCAGTTCGCAGACGTGTAGTGAAACAGTACCTTTATTATTCAAGGTTAGAGCCTATTCTGGCGAATCTAGGTTTCCTCCTTCAGATTTCAGGTTTCTTCACTTTACCCTCCCTCATCTACGCGTATTATTTAAATGAGCTAAGCGTAGCTACTGGGCTTCTTATCAGCGCATTAGCTTTTCTATGTCCAGGTTTTCTTCTAACATTTCTGTTTGAACCTAAAATGTTGAACCTAAAACAGTCATGCATACTCCTGGTTCTCTATTTT
>CAZGXE010000031.1:0-12106 GCA_964529605.1 uncultured Candidatus Bathyarchaeia archaeon
AGACATCGTGAAGGATTTGGAAGTGAAAATGACTAGGTGGCTCGAAAAAGAGTTAGGAGATAAACCTGATCCATTAAGGCTAATAGCTTCTAAAGGTCTTCCTCCCAAAGAGTGGGTTAAAAGTGCTACTGAAGAATTTATAAAAGAAGGAGGAACATACGAAGAAATAAGAATGAAGATGGGTTTCTAAAAATCGTGAGATAGTGCGCTTATCCATCATGAAAGGGGGCGAATGCTTGAGTCGAAGCTTACTGAAGACCCCCGGTTCAGCCTTGGCAGAAAATCCTCAACAAAGCTTAGGTATCTCACAATCAGAAGCACAGCAAACAACGAACGAGAAACTGAAGCTTGTAGGATTGTAGGATTAAATCCTGCACAGATTGAAGTTTTTCCAAAACAGGATAAACTCACAAGGGAAGAGACAACGCAGCCGTCAAAGCCGGCTAATGGGACGCTGTCGGTCGTAGAAACTTACTTGCATTTCACTACTGCCTCTTTTCCGTTGTAGCGGATTATTTTATCTGGTTTTGTTTCTTCTAATCCTACTCCATGCTCCTCTTTTACCCATACTATGTGGAACGTTCTATCTTTCAGTATGCCCGGATAATCTCCAGATCTTTCTTTTATGATTAGCTTTTTCTCTTTTTCTCTCCATTCTATAGGGATTAAACAATACTCCCCTTTTTCGTAACTGTACGTTTCTCCGTCGTCTTCGTATATCGTGAATGCCCCGTCTGCACCTTGGTATATCCTAAGCTCTATGGGGTCTAGAGATTTTTTCCCCGTATATTGAAGTGAAGGACCCAAAGGCACAACAGAGCCTGCCCTCACGTGGAGCGGGATGACGTCTAGCGGTGTAGGCGTTTCAATCATTTCTCCCCTCTCTATTCTCCTACCCGTCCAGAAGTCATACCAGCCGCCAGGGTTTTCAGGCAAATAAAGTTTTCTGCTGGGGGTCTTTGGCAGAGTAACGGGGCTAACCATGAATGCTGGACCGAACATGTACTGATCATCTATGTCAAGTACTCTGGGGTCTTCTCTGAAATCCATTACTAGCGGGCGCATTATTGTATAGCCGTCACTAGTAACCCTCCACGCCATAGAATATATGTAGGGCAGAAGCCTATACCTTAACTTAATATACTTTACAAGCATCTTTTCAGCTTCAGGACCGAACCTCCAAGGCTCTTTAGCGTAGGTTGTTCCGTGAACCCTGAAGATAGGACAGAATGCTCCCCACTGGAACCACCTTATGAAGATTTCCCTGTAAGATTCCGTTTCAGGATTGCCGCTGAAGAAGCCGCCTATGTCAGTTGTCCAGTAGGGTACGCCGGATATGGAAAAGTTTAAACCTGCAGGGATCTGTTCTCTGAGGGTACCCCAATCATGGAATATGTCGCCTGACCATGTGACAGCTGAATAACGTTGCTGACCCGCAAATGATGAGCGTGTGAGTGTAACCACCCTTTTATTAGAGATGTTACGTTGGCCTTCATAAACGGCTTTAGTGGTCATAAGGGAGTAAGCATTAAGGTATCGGGCTCCAGAACCCATAGCGGTTTTAGTTGAGTGGAAGGGAGTATAGAAGGAGGACCATCCAGCGCCCGTTTCAGGTTCAGTAGCATCCAGCCACCATCCGTCAATACCTATGTCGAAAAAGGCTTTTTTAATATATTCCCAATAGAGCTTCCTCGCTTTTTCATTAAATGGATCGTAGCACCTTGTGTTTGGGCATATATATCCCCTATTAGACATGTCTTTATATACTTCTGTATCGGGGTCGAAGATAGGCCATATTGAGATTAAGACATGCGCATTAAGTGTATGTAAACTTTTAACCATCTTCGCTGGTTTCGGAAAGTATTCCTCGTCAAACTTAAAGGCATTCCAGCCATGCTTTCCCCAATACTTCCAATCTTGAACTATAACATCGATAGGGATCTTTTTTCTCCTAAACATTCTAACGGTCTCAACGATTTCCTCCTGAGACTTATATCTCTCTTTTGACTGCCAGAAACCGTAGGCCCAGAGCGGTAGCATAGGGGCTTCTCCCGTGAGCTTTCTATATGAACTTATGACTTCGTCGAGCTCTGGACCGTAAATGAAGTAGTAATCTATAGTATCAGCTACTTCAGACCACCACCTGAGTTTATGGCCTTCTTCATCCTTGAAGCTATCAACTCTTATCATTGAGTAATTGTCCCAGAGTATGCCGTAGCCTTTACTAGATACTAAGAAGGGTATAGAGACATCCCAGTTCCTCTGTATAAGCGTAACTGTGTGATTCTTATAGTTGAAAAAGCCGGGATGCTGACCTAAACCATAGAAACATTCACGCTCAGAAACTGAGAAAATCTGCTCTACGCTGTAAGTTTTCTCTCCGACCACCTTTACTGGAGTCGTAGCTCTGGAATATTCTTTAAGAAGGCAATGTCCGAAGACATCCCGGAACTCCACTAATCCAGATTTAAGATTGATAGAAACAGTAATACTATCAGTTAATATGGATATCGCCCCTTCTTTCTCCTCAATTTTCCAATCTACGGGCTTTAACATCCTTCTAATAACAATTAGACTTTTATCTTCCTTTGGAAATTCTTTAGGTGAATAAGTTACGCGGAGAACATTATCACTGCATATTTGTAGCCGCAGCTTCCCTAAGGGTGTAAGATTGAACATAATCTCTCTCGAATTTTTGACGTAAGATTTAACTTTGGCCGTTCATCCCCCTCCTTAACAATTTATTTTCCTTCTTTAGCTTTTGAGCTTATAAATGTAAGCCTTAAATCTGAACAATGATTCTCCTAAAAAATTTCATGCCTAGAAGAAAGTTGAGGCATTTTTTAAGTTTTTAAGCTGGAGGGGGAATTAGCTTTCTTTTTATTGACGGAATTTTCGACCATTTAATGAATTTCTGAGTTGGCGGTTCATCCGCATATAGTTTTTTTCTCTGCGCCTCAAGAAGGCAATTTTCCTTTCCCATAAACTCAGCTGCTGTTAGAACCCTATGATTCATATTTAAAGCAACATTAATTACTGGTTTCACGATTAATTTCCAATCTTCATCTCTGAGCAAATGATGATCGAGAATAACTGTCGAAATGCCTCTAACAATTAGTTCCAAATTTTTTACTGCCAGATTTATGTTTTCCCGATCAATTCTAAAATCAACAAGGTAGGTTGGCGGGCCGCCTAGAATGGCTAAATCAGGTTTCTCGCTTAGAATCATGTTGAGGGTTTCATGCGACATGGGACCTTGAACATCCGGCGCGAAAAGGACAGATTCATCCTCGTGTCTAATCGTCGCCATTATAACCCATCCTAGATTAGACCCTTCCGGACCGTGAAAGACAGGTTTAGAGAAGAATATGGATGTGTCTCCGAAGGCGAATGCTCTTCCATCAGCAACCTCAAGTCTTTCAGCATGTTTACCGCTTGTTTTAGTGAAGAGCCAGCCGCGCCGCCTCTGACTGAAGTTTGCATGATCCCTATAATTTTTGATTAAAACTGTTTTTCCCCCATAGGTTTTTTCCGCTATCTCTGCAGAGCACCAGTTATAGGCCCAATCAGTGTATGAGGGCGTATGATGGTCAAAGTGGTAGTGGCTAACGGTTACAACATCAGCTCTCTCAGCCAGTCTCGTAATGGCTTTCCGACTCTCCTTAAGTGCCTCATATTCTCTTGGATGCGGCGGGAAGCCGAAGCGGTTTGGACCAAGTGAAACACCAGCGTCTAATAAAACCTTAACGCTGGGGGTTTCAACGTAAGTACACATGGATCTAACGCCTAGACTCTCAAAAGCTACTGGCAGAACCTTAATTTTTCTGAGACCGCTCATCTAAACACCGTGCTATCATAGCATTAGTTCAAGACGGAAATAAGCTTATTTATCTTCTATAATGCGAGGCAGATCATAACGTTTTTCTCGATCCCATCGCCACCGAGATCACATACATGCTTGATTTTCCTTAAGGTTGACATATAAGGGTGGGCTCCGCACTCAAGATCTACATCACGGAGTAGAGCCACCTCAGAAGGGTCAGATCTGTCATCACCCACCGATAATATTGGTTAAAAATTGAAGTATTTAAGTAAATCCGTGATGAGCATGCCTGAATAAGAGCGTAGGGAAAGTTGATGCTTCAATTGGACATATGCATCTTACATCTTATAAGGTAGATTTCTCTATTCTTTTAATTAGTGTAATAGCTACGGAGATGGTAAAGCCGTGCCTTATTGCCCTAGATGCGGCATAAAGCTCCCAGAGGAAAAGGGCATTAGATTCTGCCCAAACTGTGGTGCAACCATACCTCACTCCATAATTAAAACGAGAAAGATCGCTTGGACTGGCACTTTGCAACAAAGAATAATGGTTTTTCTAGTAGTCTTTCTCCTCTGCATAGCTGCCACAGTCACTGGCGCTCTAGTGAAAATCGACCCCTCAGACGCGGAGAATATAATTCAGGAAATGAGAGACATAGAAAAGGTTACGAAGATCGCTGGGATCCAAGTGATCTTCGGTAATAATCTCATGCATACACTAATAATGTTTATTCCCGTCTTTGGACCCGGTTGGGGTTTCTACGTGCTTTTTAGTACTGGAAGAGTTTTCGCAGCAGTTAGCGCCATCACTAACATTAATACCCTGCTTACCCTTTTATCGCTGTTCACGTTTCCATTTACATGGATGGAATATATATCCTATGCAATAGCAATATCAGAAAGCCTCTGGATAACTTATGCAATAATAAAACGTAACTTTAGGAACGAGTTAACCGTAATATTCACCGCAATCGTCCTTTGCACCATACTTTTACTGCTCGGCGCCCTAATAGAAACTGCTTTAATATTATCATATGCCTAGCTGCTCTCAAAATACGGAATGAAACTGCTTTTATATTCACCTATCGGGAATATTATAGATTAAGGGTGTTTAGTTTGAGCTATGAGATGTGGACTGAAAAATATCGGCCGCGCACATTGGATGAAATGGTTAACCAGGAGGAAATAGTTAACCGACTAAGAAGCTTCGTCAAGGCTAAGAATGTTCCTCACTGCATATTTGCGGGTCCTCCAGGCACTGGAAAAACCACAGCAGCGCTCTGTCTAGCACATGACCTCTATGGTGAAAACTATCATGAGTATATAATGGAGCTTAACGCCAGTGATGAGAGGGGAATAAATGTAGTTAGAGAAACCGTCAAGACATTTGCTAGAACAAGGTCGATAGGAGAAGTGACCTTCAAAATACTCATCTTAGATGAAGCAGATAATATGACGGCTGACGCACAACAAGCTTTGAGACGTACAATGGAGCGTTACACTGAAACCGCACGTTTCATACTGATAGCTAACTATAGCGGCAGGATAATTGAGCCAATACAGTCACGTTGCGCCCCATTCAGATTCACCTATTTACCTCGGGAAGCCGTTGTTAAAAGGATCAGATATATCTGTGAAATGGAGAATGTTGAGATCTTAGATGATGGTATAGATGCCATATTGGAGATCAGTGAGGGAGATCTCAGAAAAACCGTGAATATTCTTCAGACAGCTGCCTCAGTAGGTAAGCCAATAAACGCTGAGATCGTTTACTCAGTTGTCGGCAGAGCTAACCCCTATGATGTCAGAGAAATGATGCTTACGGCGCTAAACGGAGACTTTATAACTGCAAGAAATAAGCTTAGGGAGCTAACTCAAAAGTATGGGCTCTCTGGAAGCGACATAATAAAGCAGATTCACAATGAAATATTTAGATTAAATATACCTGATAAGTGGAAGGTTAAACTAGCTGACATAGCTGGCGAAGTAGATTATAGGCTGATTAGGGGGGCAAGCGAAGAGATACAATTGAGCACCTTACTCGCCAGACTCGTTGAAGCGGGCTACGAAATCAAACGGGGCTACAAGTAGACATCAGGGTGTTATACATGTCTTCCACAGTCACCTATTTTCCGTGGGCACAAAAGTATAAGCCTAAATCACTAACGGAAGTTATAGGTAATAGGAAAGCAAAGAAGCAGATTCTTGAATGGATAAGCTCCTGGGATAAGGGAATACCTAAGAAGAGGGCCGTATTTATTTATGGTCCGCCAGGCGTAGGGAAAACGGCGACTGCAGAAGCCTTAGCTGACGATTTGAATATGGAGCTCATCGAGAGTGATGCCAGCAGCTATAGAACCGCAAGCGCTGTTAAACGTTTAGCTGGGAGAGCCTCACAATATGCTTCTCTTTTCGGAAGGAAGAAACTCATAGTGTTTGATGAGCTGGACGGCATAACCGGTTCAGCGGATACGGGGGGATTAAGGGAAATAACCGAGATAATCAAAATTAGCAGAGTTCCAATAATATTAATAGCAAATGATGCGTTTAACCCGAGATTTGCAACTCTTAGAAATTACGCTCTTCTAATAGAGTTTAAAAAGCCATCTAGAACTGAGATTATAAAACATTTGAGAAAAATCTGCGCTAAGGAAGGAATAGATGCCGAAGAGGAAGCCCTGAAACTCATAGCAGAGAGAAGCGAGGGCGATATCAGATCGGCCATAAATGATCTTCAGGTGTTAGCTCAAGGAAAAACCAAGTTAACTTATCAAGATGTCTCCTGGTTTGCTTATCGTGATCGAAAAGAAAGGATATTTAACATTTTAAGAATGATCCTATATGCAAAGGATATTTCAACTGCAAAATCCGCCGTAAACATGGCGGATGTTGACTTAGATATGCTCCTCGAATGGATATATGAGAATGCTCCGCGTCACATTAAGAATCCTTCAGAGTTGGCTGCAGTAATGGATGCTCTTTCAAAGGCTGATGTTTATCGGGGGAGAGTTAAAGAGACACAGGATTGGACATTTATCAGATATGTTATAGATTTAATGACTGCTGGTGTAGCATCATCATGGAGTAAGAGAAGCTCAGGGTGGATTCCATTCAGGTTCCCAGAGCGCATAAAAATGGCCTCTAGGTCAAAAGAGGAGAGAAAAATGCTTGCTGAGATCGGCAAGAAAATCGGGAGGAAATGTCACATCTCCTCCTCACGTGCAATAAAGGAGGTTTTACCGTACATACGCGTAATCTTCCAAACAAATCCGAAAATGGCTGAGGGCATAGCAAAGTGGCTAAATCTTAGCGACGGGATGATTACATATATAGCTAGAGAAAGATAGAAGAGTTCTAATTTCCATTAGGCTACTTAAGTGTAGATTCACTCCCGTGCATGCTTTATTATGTGCCCAACTTCTGGGAGTATTATTTCCTTAAGCGCTAAGGATACGCTTTGCGGTGAGCCGGGTAGACAAAAAATGGCCTTACCTTTCACTGTTCCAGCTATCGAGCGTGTTAAAATGGCCGCTGAGCCTATCACCCTATAGCTTATCATTCGAAATAGCTCACCGAAGCCGGGCAGTTCCTTTTCAAGCAACGGTTGAACAGCCTCTATCGTTGTATCCCTTGGGCTTATACCGGTTCCGCCGGAAGTTATTATGACATCTACCTTACGTGATTTTAAGGCTTTCATAACCGCTTTTTGAATCTCTTCTCTATCATCCGTAACTATTTTCCGCATCGTCACCTTATGCCCGTTATCCCTGAGAATCTTGACTATTTGATCCCCTGAGGGATCAATCAGTCTTCCGGTTTCAGCGTATTCCCTGTAACGAGACGTGCTACATATGATTATTGCGAAGTTCAATTTTTCAGGCGCTTCAGCCTTATGTTTAGACACGGTCTCACTCAATCTTTTCCTTCACCTTCTTAACCACTCGTACATTTCGAATCACTGTGTGAGGATATTGCCCCTCAAGATCCTTCTCATAAGCCTTAACCATATCCCAGATTGTCAATAGCGCTGTAACAGTTGCCATTAGAGCCTCCATCTCAACACCAGTTTGGGCCCTAGCTTTAACCGTAGCCTCAATTTTAACAGTGTTCCCATTTAGAATTTTTATGTTAAGGTTAACATTGGTCAGGGGGATCGGATGACAAAGTGGTATAAGCATCGAAGTTTTTTTAGCAGCCAAAATTCCAGCTATCTTAGCGGTGTATAATGGGTCACCTTTCTCGATTTTCCCTTCTTTGATTAATCTTATCGTTTCAGCTCTAAGTTTTATCTCTCCTCTGGCTGTAGCCTCACGATATATTTCAGGCTTCGGCGTTACATCAACCATTGACATGTTTTGGCACCAATCAACGATTCTCTTGTTGTGCCCGTTGAAACCTTGAAATCTCCTCTTGAACCTTATCCACTTGCCTCAGTAAATCTCGGGCCGCTTGCTCAAGACCTGAAACACGGACTTTTAGTATCTCCATGCTTTTCTTAAGATATTCAAGCCTAGCGTGGATTATCTCTGGAATTGAAACCTTTGATATATATTCTTTAGCTTCGTAAACTTCTCTGAGCTTCAGAATCTCAAGAATGCTTTCGGATGGGTTTTTAACTATATTCTTAGCCATCTCAATGAAATCTTGACTCTCAGCAACAGCCTTCCTCAACTGGTCTAAGGCTTGTTTTGAACTGCTAAGAGGAGGTTCGGCTGGCTTTTTAAGCATGTTCACAAAAACATTTATTGGCTGCATAAATGCTTTAAATTTTCTCTTTATTGATGGGGCTCTATCTGGTCTGAATAGCAACATGCCGTCTCTTACTTCTTTGGCTACTTTACTCATGGCGTTTATTAATTCTTCAGACTTCCCCCAGAGATCTGTTGGCGGAATCTTCTCGTAGAGGACATTTGCCAGAATTTCACTTGTTACTTTCTGAAGTAAATCTTCAAGATAAATTATCTTAGCCTCTAAATCTTTAATCATCAATATGCATCACACGCACTAGAATTATTCTTCTTCAAAAATAAAAATTTACATGGTCCATACTATTTATTTTCAACGAAAAGTATATAAAAGATGCAATTGGAGTATTGTGATGCAATTAACATACTATAGGAAAAGGGATGCTTATGGCTGCAGCTGGTGGGATTCCTGTTTTGATATTGAAGGAGGGTTCGACTAGGTCTAGGGGTAGGGAGGCTCAGCATAATAATATTATGGCTGCTAGGGTTATTGCTGAGTCTGTTAGGAGTTCTTTGGGTCCTAAGGGTATGGATAAGATGCTGGTGGACAGTCTAGGAGACATAACAATAACCAGCGACGGAAAAACGATTCTAGACGAAATCGAGGTTGAGCATCCTGCTGCTAAGATGATGGTTGAGGTTGCTAAGACTCAGGATGATGAGGTTGGTGATGGAACGACAAGCGTTGTGGTTGTCGCTGGGGAGCTGCTGAGTAGGGCTGAGGAGCTTCTGAATAAGAATGTTCATCCGACGGTGGTTATTGAGGGTTATAGGAAGGCTGCTGATAAGGCTCTTGAGGTTCTTGAGAAGATCGCTATACCGGTGGATCCGGCTGACAGAGAATTCCTGAAGAAGATTGCGATGACCTCCATGGCAAGCAAAATAGTGTCAGGAAACCGTGAACATCTAGCTGAAATAGCAGTTGAGGCCATACTTCACGTAGCCCAGAAGATAGGAGACAAGTACAGAGCAGACCTAGACGACATACTAGTTCAAAAGAAGCCCGGTGAATCAATAACAGACACAGCGCTTATTAGGGGGATAGTTCTTGATAAGGAGGTTGTTCATGCTGGTATGCCTAAGCGTGTTGAGAAGGCTAGGATTGCTCTTCTTAACTGTCCATTGGAGATTGAGAAGACCGAATTCAGCGCCGAGATCAGAATAAGAGACCCGTTACAAATGAAGGCTTTCCTAGATAAGGAGACAGAGATGCTGAAGAAGATGGTTGAGAGGATTGCTGAGGCTGGCGCGAATGTTGTTATATGTCAGAAGGGCATTGACGATATGGCCCAGCATTTCCTGGCTAAGGAGGGCATACTAGCCGTCAGAAGGGCTAAAGAATCCGATATGGAGAAGCTTGCCAGAGCCACTGGTGGTAGGATCGTCACTAATTTGGATGATCTTAAGTCTGAGGATCTTGGTTATGCTGAGTTGGTTGAGGAGCGTAAGATAGGCGACGACAAAATGGTCTTCATCCAAGGATGCAAAGACCCAAGATCAGTATCAATTTTAATACGCGCAGGCCTAGAACGCATGGTCGATGAGGCTGAGCGAGCGATGCACGACGCTCTATCAGTAGTTTCAGATGTAATCGAGAAGAATAAGATTGTTCCAGGCGGAGGTGCAGTAGAGGCCGAAGTTGCGAAGGAGCTCCGCAAATATGCCGCCCAGATCGGCGGTAGGGAGCAGCTTGCCATAGAATCTTTCGCTGAAGCTTTAGAGATAGTTCCGAAAACCCTAGCTGAGAACGCTGGCTTAGATCCGATTGACATAATGGTTGAGTTGAGGTCTGCTCACGAGAAATCCGACGGATACATGTACGGTGTAGACATCTTCAGCGGTAAGGTCACCAATATGTATGAGAAGGGAGTCATAGAACCGCTTGTCGTAAAGGAGCAAGCGATCAAATCAGCTGCTGAAGCCGCCTCAATGATTCTCAGAATAGACGATGTCGTCGCAGCTGCGAAGCCTAAAGAGGAGGAAAAGGGCAAGGGAGAGAAGGAGGAAGAAGAGGAATCAAAATCTGAATTCGACTAAAAACGAAAAAACATCCCTATTTTTTTAATTTTTAGGTGTTCCATATGGCTGATATAACTGAATTACCTACCAGTCTTCACCGTTTTGAGAGAATAGGTGCTCACACGCATATTAAAGGTTTAGGTTTAGATGAAACACTCAAAGCTATTAAAATTAAGGATGGTATGGTCGGTCAGGAAAAGGCCCGTGAGGCAGCCGGCTTAGTTGTTCAAATGATTAAGGAGGGTAAACTTAGCGGAAAAACAGTTATCCTAGCTGGTCCGCCAGGAACTGGGAAAACCGCTATAGCAATAGCGATATCTAAGGAGCTTGGACCAAACGTTCCGTTCATCCAAATGAGTGGAAGCGAAATATACAGTAGCGAAAGGAAAAAGACGGAGATTCTCATCGAAGCCATGCGTAAGTGTATAGGTGTCGAAATACATGAGATGCGCAAAGTCTATGAGGGAGAGGTTACAAGCCTAGAAATAAGAACTGCCTCGCATCCCTACAATCCCTATCAGAAGATTCCGGAAAGCGTAAGACTAACCTTAAAAACAACTAATCAGGAGAAAACAATTGAGGCTGGAGCGTCAATAGCCCAGCAAATAATCGCTCAAGGAATAACTGAGGGCTGCGTAATCCAGATAGACGCTGAAACGGGAAGGGTTGTAAACCTAGGTTTAAGCCTAGAGAGTGATAAAGGCAAAACTTATGAAGTGGACACCCGTGCAAAGGTTCCTAGACCAGCTGGCGAGGTTCTGAAAGAGAAGGAGTTTGTTTACACACCAACTCTAGACGATTTAGATAAAATGCACGCTAGAAACCGTATGGGAGGCTTCTTCTCCCTCCTCTTCGGCTCTAGTGAAACCAAGGAAATAGACAGCGAGGTCAGAGCCTCCGTAGACGAAATGGTTAAGAAAATGGTTGATGAGGGCAAGGCCTTCATGCATCCAGGCGTGCTCTTCATAGACGACAGCCACCTCCTCGACCTAGAAGCATTCAGCTTCCTTGGAAGAGCTCTAGAGAGCGAGCTTGTCCCAATAATCATACTCGCAACAAACCGTGGGATAACGACGATTCGCGGGACGGACGTTAAGAGCCCAATGGGTTTCCCGCTTGATCTCTTAGACAGAGCGGTCATAATAGCAACACATGAATATGATGCGGATAGCATAAAGGAGATTCTGAGAATCCGAGCCAATGAGGAGAAAATAAAAATAGAGGATGAAGCGCTTAAAACCCTAACCGAAATAGGAGCTAATTCATCACTTAGGTATGCGGTTCAGCTCTTAAGCCTAGCGTCCCAGAACGCCAAATACATGAAACGCGATTCCGTTACTGTTGAGGACATTGAAAGAGTTCAATCCCTCTTTCTGGACGTAAACCATGCGATAGATCACCTCAAAAAATATGAGATGCGAATGCTATACCATTAACACCCCTTTTTTCAACTCTTTTGCGTAGCAGAAGTAACTAATTATTGTAAATTCTTCTTCTTATAGTGAACTTAAAAAGAAAAA
>CAZGXE010000032.1:0-11532 GCA_964529605.1 uncultured Candidatus Bathyarchaeia archaeon
CATCCAGCCATTTGCGAACCTAAGGTTGAGATTGATGGATGATCAGTATAGACGGTTATTGAGGGAACCTCCATCCCGCCTAAATTCATTGATGAGAAAATTGTTTCACCGAGCCCACCTAGGCAGATCTTCACTATCAGCTCGCCTACAACAAATCCTCCCTTAGCGTTTATTCCAGCATCGACGAGATGCGCTCCAAGCTCACTTCTCTTGACGATAACATTATATTTTTTAGGGTTCTCGCAGATTTCTCTAACAAATCTCATGGCTTCTTTATTTACGCTTAGAGTCGCCAAGGAAACTATTCCTCCGGAATGTTCTTTCATCCATTATTCGCTATAGAAGATATTTCTCATAGAATTTTAGATGTTGATTTCTAGCTTTTGAAATGAAGAGTTTTCCCTTACCATTATCAGCTATGTCGCCTATGAAACGATAGAAGGGGCCCGGAATCTTTTCGCCGTTAACGCTGACCTTCGACCTGAGGCTATCTATTGTGAAAGTTGGGAGAATTGAGGGGATATAGCCGCATATAACTATTTTTCCACCTAACATTCCAGCTCCGGCTTTACCAGCGCAGTCACCCTGAATAAATATTGTTCCATCAACCATGTTTACGCCCACAAAATGTCTAACAGAACCATAGATTTTAATTAGTCCACCCCTCATTGAGCAGCCGACTTCTCTACCAGCGTTGCCGTGCACAATAATTAGTCCACCCCTCATTCCTTCAGTGCTCCCGCGGTAGGGTGCGCCAACATAATCTCCAACTGACCCCTTTATCTCGATTTTTCCACCCTTCATGGAGCCGCCAGTCCAAGAGTCAGCGTCTCCGCTAACGATTATCTCACCGCCTTTCATTCCTACACCTAAATGCATGCCAATATTCCCTTTAACAGTTATTCTCCCCTTCGTCATATTGGCTCCAACATTTCGAATCTTACTGAAATTTCCGATGAGATTTATTGTCAGATCATCTCCTTCGTCTTCTCTTTCACACTTAACATTAAATAGATCGCCTAAGGGCTTACTCCTGTTTCCTTCCCAAACCTTTAGCTTCAACACTTCTTCCATGGTTTTTCCGTCGAAGACGTCGGGTGATATACAATCGGCATATACTGGAACTGTAAATCGGCGTCTTGGAGTAATGAAAAAAATGATCTTCTACACCTCCATCTTAACTGTTATTGGCATTGAATCTTTAACATAATTTTCCGGTATGAAGTAATTATCAAACTCCACAGTCCAGTATTCGCGGAATTTTCTCCTCAAATTTTCTATTACCCCTGAACGGAAAAATGATTTTGATTCAGCATCAGTAGGCGAATTCAGCCCAAAATTAATCCAATAGGTTTTTCCGTTCAAAGCCTTAATAATTTCTCCATCTTTAACAACTATTTCCCCGCTCTTAATTGTGTAGGCTGCCCTCGAGAAGGTCTTGCGAACAGCCTTATAATCCTTAGAGGCATCTATTTCTTTCGGATCTATGTTGTAGATGGCTACATCCGCATCTGCCCCCACACCTAAATGACCCTTATTTTTTAGACCTAACGCTCTGGCTTGTCCAGCCCGTGTGACTACGGCTATCTCATAAAATGTGAACTCTCTATCTATGCTTGGAAGCAGAGATCTAGCCCTAGCCTTTTTATTAATTCTCTTGAGAGTCCGCTCTCTCGCTTTTCTGCTCATAAGCCAAGAGATTATTCTAGGATAAGTTGTGAAGGGCGCACCGTTGGGATGATCAGTTGTTAAATAGATCTTCCATGGGTCTTCTATTAGAAGGACTAGTTCAAGACCAACTGACCACATTATTGAATGGACATAGCTTTTACGCCTATATCTGAATGGAACTATGCCGGAGCTTGTCTCAACTTCAACATCATGGTTAATCCACTTATTTCCACTGATCTCATAGAGTGTATACTGCCATGGTCCGTCAGCTGTCATTGTGGTTGTATCCGTGAAAACCACTTGGCCCATATCTAAGGTGACATGGGTATGCCGATTAACGTATTTGGATATTTCCTCAGCTCCAGATTTCATGTTCTGCCAGCTATCACCTTTAAAGGCGCTGAACTGACAGTGTGTAATATGAATGACGGGGCCATCGGATGATGCTAGATCCTTCACGCAATCCATAGTTTTAATGGTTGTGGCATAGTTTCCGGGTTGACCGAGCCTATTTGTGTGAACGTGGATTGTATGCGGCAAATTAAGTATCTTATTTACTGCACATAATCCGCGGACAATTTCTCTGGGGGTTATATCAAAATTTGGAACAACATCATCCAAGTCTCTGACATTTCCGCCGAAGCCCCATGCTTCTAAGCCTCCTGGATTAACGATCTTAATCGCGTAGCCTTTTGTTGCCGTAATCATCCACGCAACATGTTCAGCGCATTCCTTAACCAAACCGTCACTAAGATACTCTAAAACAAACCACCAGTCACCGAGCAATGGGAATGTTGCCTTATCAACTATCGGAGTATCCTCAAGCTCCTCATGCGTATGTCTGGCTTCTAGAGGAGGCATGGAAGGGTTACAGATCGTTGTGTAACCCATGCGGGCATAACGGTATCCGGTTGTGAAGGTTGAAGGAATGGAATGGCCAACGCCAGATCTAGTTATAGGCGTTTTAGGTTCAACATCGTAGACATGATCTTCAGGTCTTAAAAGTCTCCCGGAATTAACCTCTGAGCCAGCTATGTGGGTATGTATGTCAACTCCTCCTGGCATCACAATCATCCCGGAGGCATCGATTATCCTTGCTTCATGCTCATCAACCTTCTCAACAATCCGCCCATCTTTAATAGCTATGTCCATTACTTCTCCGTTAACGCCGTTTAACGGGTCATAAACGAAACCATTCTTTATGAGTATGCTCATATCCTGATTCTTCCGTATGTTATCGATCGATTTTAATCGCTTCTAGATCTTAATATTTTAGATTATTTAATTATTATCCAATGGAAAGGTTCGTAAAAATTTACCACAGGATACTTAGCGGAGAAGAGCTGGAAGCTAGCGATTTGTTAGCGAATTGAACTATCGGGCGTGTAAGGCTATTCTCTCCATTTCGTTCTTTCTCTGTATAGCGTAGCTTTTGAGATCCTTATTTGCCGCCAGGATTATTTCTTCGGCTAGGCACTCCTCAAAGGATTTCGGATTGCTGAAGGCGGCTAATCTAGCACCATCGGTGATGAAACGCAGAGCCAAGTCAACTCTTCTCTGCGGCGATATATCGACGGCCTGATGGTAAACTATTCCACCGTACATGATTCTCGTTGTGTCCTCGCATGGTGCAGAATTCTCAATAGCTCTGACAAGAACCTCAATAGGGTTTCGGCCGGTTTGAAGATTGATTATTTCAAAGGCGTTCTTCACAAATTTTATTGCCCTAGCCTTTTTACCAGCATTCTTTCCCGGCCGCATAAGCTGATTAACAAGCCGCTCAACAATGTTTAGCTGCGACTTCTGGAATCTGCGATGCTCATGTCTACCCATCGAGTGGGGTAGGATAATTGGCTTGAAGGATATGTACTTTTTAAGTCCGGGATCGTTTACTTCTATACCCTCGAAGCTCCATTTCCCGAAGAGCAGATACTTACTACGTTTTTCACTCAAACTTTTTCCACCTTAAACTAGACATATTTTGGATTAAGGCAATTATTTAAGGATTATGGGCCGCCGCTCAGCCTTACTTAAGATCTTCTGTGAAACCGCTGTGTTAAAGTGAACTTCAGCCCAATGAATGATGAGGCAATTTTAGGTTTAGTATTTGCCAAGAAGCTTAAGCAGTATGGCCTTGGCCGAGTACAGTCTATTTTCGCTCTGTTCATATATGATTGATTTAGGATCTTCAATCATTTCAGGACTTATCTCATATCCGCGATGAATCGGCATGTCATGCATTATCCAAGCATTACTTCCAGCCAGATTCTCCTTGTTTAGTTGGTAGGGCATCATTATCTTAATGCGCCTCTCCTTCTCATCAGCGTATTTTGGATCTAGGAAAAACTCCATATCAACCCAAGTATCGGTGTAAACGAAGTCAGCGTCTCTAACGGCTTCCTTTAGATTGAGCATGGTTTTGTATAAGCCAGTTCTTTTAGCCTTCTCCAAGAGTTCATCATCCCTTGATGGTTCGTTAAATATTGGCGTAACAGTTATTATTTCAACACCAACCTTCGTGCATGCTTCAATTAGTGAGTTACACACATTATTGTGTATGCCGACGTAAACTAGCTTTGCACCCTCAAGGGTTTCTCTCTTCTCTTTCATGGTTATGAGGTCTGCTATTGCCTGGGTTGGATGATATTTTTCGTCACATCCGTTTATGACTGGAACACGTGAGGCTTTAGCCATAATCTGCAAATCGGAGTTTTTCTTCAGTCGGGCTAGTATACAATCGACGTTACGTGAAAGATATTTTGTCTCATCGTATATGTCTGCTAACGTAAAGTTTGTTTCCCTCCAATCCATGTATATTGCGTGCCCGCCTAGCTGAGTCATTGCAACCTCGAAGGAAACTCTGGTCCTAGTCGATGTCTTTTGGAATATCATCGCCAGAGTTTTCCCTCTCAGGGAATCCTGATACTTTTCTGGATTACGTTTTATCTCTATACCCTTATCGATGATCCCCATGATCTGCTGCCCAGAGAAACCCTTAAAGTTTATTAGGTGCATTCTCGATCTTTATCCTCCAAATCTACAGAAACCTAACATAACTTATTCCTTATTAAGTATTATTGTGTCAATAACAAGGTTTTTACATCAAAAAGAGTAGAATATAATTTTGAGGGAAAATTTTTGGGCGGCAATAGGGAGGAGGCTCTTAAAACTCTTAGGGATGAAATGGCAAAGTTGACTCTTAAAATAATTCGCTTATCTGGGGAAAGGCTTGCTCTAGCTAAAAAAATAGGTGAGATAAAGGCTGAAAGCAACATGCCGATAGAGGATCCGAAGGTTGAGCAAGAGTTGAGAAGTAGAGTTATAGATTTAAGTCGTAAATGTGGGGTGGACATAAATTTTTCACTTAAACTTTTAGATCTCCTGCTTGAGGAGTCAAAACGTGTACAACGGAATATTGTAAAATCCAGGTTATGCATATGAATTTGGAGGGATTTAAGCGTTGCGTGTTGCAATAATTGGTGGAGCCGGTAGGATGGGTGCATGGTTCGGAAAGTACTTTCTCAAGAATGGACATGAGGTCATAATATCAGATGTGAGGAGGGATAAGGCTGAAGCAGTAGCTAGCTCTTTAGGTGCGAGAACGGTTGAGAATAATATTAGGGCTGTTAAGATGGCTGATTTATCTCTTATATCAACGCCGATTGATGTTACGCCAAAAGTTCTGCTTGAAATATCTCCTGAATTAAGGGAGTCCATGATCGTTGCGGAAATATCCTCGCTTAAATCTAAAGTTCTACCGATCTTGAGGAATCTAGCTAAGCGTGGGATAAAAGTCTTGTCATTGCATCCGCTTTTTGGATCGGGAGCTCAGGAAATGGTTGGTGAAAGAATCGCACTAATACCGGTACGCGATCCGCCGCTTGAGGAATCCTTGGTTAAAGATCTCTTTCCGGAGGCTGAAATAATCACCGTAGACGGAAACGTTCATGACGATATTATGGCCGTAACCCTAGCTCTAACACATTTTATAAACATTGTTTTTGCATCAGTTGTCGGCGAAAGAGACGTTCAGACCATTAAACAGCTAGGTGGAACAACCTTCACTTTGCAGCTGGCTATAAGCGAGGGTGTAATGGCTGAAGATCCGATGCTTTACGCGTCGATACAAATTGATAATGAGAACACAATTAAATATTTGGAGAGATTCATGTCTAAAGCTGTGAAATTGAAGAGAATTATTGAAAGCAAAAATTTTGATGAATTTATAAAATTCTACCAAAGTACACGTGAATCGCTCTCCAAGGATGAAGGATTTGTTGCAGCCTACGAAAGGATGTACCGCGCTCTTAGAGCCCTTTAAATTCTTTCACAGTTGAGGAAGAGTTAATCTTTAAGCTTTATCAATGTTTTAGTGTTTAGAACTGATGGGAGCCTTCTAATTGCATCGATTTTACTGTTTAACTCATCAATCGTGTAGGCTTGGATTAAGGCTGCAATATCGTATTCACCTGAAACTTCAAAGACTCTATCCGCAATCTTCTTCATTATCCGGGTTACCTCCATTGTTTTCGCCGGCTTGGTTTCGACAAGAACTATTCCCTCAAATTCTATGCTGGTCTCAATTGTGAACTTCTTTATTATTCCTTCATCCTTCAGCTGTTTTATTCTTCTCCTCACAGCCCCTTCAGTTAAACCGATCATTTTCGCTATCTTTACATACTTAGTTCTCGAATTCTCCTTTAGAATGCTCAATATTTTTAGGTCTGTTTGATCCACGGGTAAAATTATATTATTTTCCTAAAGATATTTTTTGCGAAAATCGTATGCTTGGGACGAAAAATTTCTTACGTTTTTCGTAAATAAATAAACGAAAAACATAAATAATCAAATCTCAAATTTATCAAGATAAACCATGGTGCATAATAATGAAGATAAACAGGTTTAGAGGATGCTACACGGCTTTAATAACACCCATGAAAAAGAGTTGGGAAATTGATTTTGAGGGTTTAAAGAGGCTTGTTGAGTTCCAAATTGAGGAGGGTGTAAGCGGACTATTAGCCGTGGGAACAACCGGTGAAAGCCCGGCCCTAAACCATGAAGAGAGCATAAGGGTTATCAGAGAAGTATACGGGTTTGCAGGGGATAAATGTACGGTTATAGGCGGCACCGGAAGCAACTGCACAGAAAAAACCATTAAAACAACGAGAGAAGTGTATGAATTCGGTGTTAAATGTATTCTACTTGTCGACCCCTACTATAATGGGCCTAGCTCCCTAGAAATAAGAAGGGAATATGTTGAACCCGTTGCAAGGATGTTTCCAGAAGCCCAAGTAATTCCGTATGTTATACCAGGCAGAACTGGAACGCAGCTTCTCCCACAAGATCTCGCAATTCTTCATTCACAATTCGAGAATATTAGGGCTGTTAAGGAGGCAACCGGAAACATTGAAAACATGAAGCTAACTAGAAGACTCTGCGGTGGAGACTTTGATATACTATCTGGCGACGATGATAAAACTTATGAAATGATGATGAACCCGGAGATACGTGCAAGTGGGGTGATTTCAGTCGCCTCGAATGTTGCGCCGAGAACCGTTCAAATGCTCACTGAAGCCATTCTTGAGGGCAGAAACGAGGAGGCAGAAAGACTGCTGAAAGCGCTTAAGCCTCTATTCTCCATGGTGACCGTTAAGACTGAGGAGGAAACGCCGTATGGTCCCGCGCTGTGTAAGGCTAGAAATCCGCTTCCATACAAGACGCTTATGAACATATTGGGCATGCCCGCCGGCCCATGTAGACGTCCACTCGGCAAGATGACCAAGAAGGGTTTAGAAAAAGTTTTGAATACTGCTAGAACCGTCTATGAGAAGAATCCAGAGATCCTCAAGCCTATAGAAGACTTCTTCGACGTTGATTTAAGCAAGAGACTCTATGATAAAAGTGTCTTGGAGGGATTAGCTTACGACAGCTATTAAATTATGTGTTGCGGGTGCAACTGGAAGAATGGGCGGCACCCTAGTTAGAGAGGCTGTTAAGAGAGGCTTTAGGATAGTAGGTGCAGTCGCAGCTAAGGAAGACCCGAATATAGGTAAGAGTTTAGGGGAGGCTGGAGTCTGCAACCTAGATGTTGAGATAGTTGACCCATCCGGGATTCCGGAGGCCGTTAAGAATGCAGATGTATATGTGACCTTTACAACGCCGGAAGCCGAGGTCGTAAACCTGCCTGTTGTGGCTAATGCTGGTAAAAGAATAGTTATGGGAACAACCGGATTCACGCAAGAACAGATGGAAAAGATTAGGAATGCTGTTTCAAGCAGGGTTCCAGCGGTCTTTTCGCCAAACTATTCAATAGGCGTAAACATACTATTCAAAATTCTAAGAATGACGAAATATTTTCCCGCTGACTACGACTTCAGCATAATGGAGGTTCACCACACTGGCAAGAGGGATGCGCCAAGTGGAACAGCTAAAAAAATGGGTGAAATAATCTCTGAGATTAGGGGCTACACTAATATCATTCATGGACGGGAGGGATTAAATCCTAGAAAGCCTGATGAACTTGAGATTCTATCGGTTCGAGCAGGAGGTGTTCCAGGCTTACATGAACTCATCATCGCTGGACCCTATGAAATGATACGTATTGAGCACACGGCTTTCTCCAGAAGCGTCTTTGCGCAGGGAGCCCTATATGCTGTTGAATGGATTTATAAGCAGAAGAAGCCTGGAATTTACAGTATGGATAATGTGTTAGGTGGAATTTAGGGGGTAAAATCTCTCTTAATGAACGGCGTAGGCGTCGTAAAATTCGGTGGCGCAGATCTCGCTGATGGGAAAAAGGTTAGGAGAGCAGCTGAAATAGTTTTAGAGGCCGGCTTCAAGGAAGTTGTCGTAGTAGTATCTGCCATGGGCAATACAACGAATAATCTCGTTAACATTATCTCGCAGATAGGAGAGGTAAGCGATCGGGATTACGCTGATATAGTTTCTATGGGCGAGCGGACAAGCGCCCGCATATTCTGCTCCGCTCTGAAAGCATTAGGCGCCGACGCGGTATATCTCGAGCCAAGCCATGAAGAGTGGCCTATCATAACTGATTCAAACTTTAGGAACGCTAAACCCTGCATGGGAGAGACATGCAGACGCGTAAAAAAGTATATTAAACCTCTTCTCTCAAGCGGGAAAATCGTTGTCATCTGCGGCTTCCTTGGAAGAGACGAGAATGGAAATGTGACAACCCTTGGAAGGGGTGGAAGTGACACAACGGCCCTCGTGTTGGCGAATTGTCTTAAGGCTGATGAAGTCATACTTGTGAAGGAAACGAAGGGGGTTTTATCAGCCGACCCGAAAATTATCCCGAATGCTCGAGTGCTAGATAAAGTTAACATACATGAAATGTTCGCTCTGGCACATGGAGGAGCCAGAATCATTAAGGCTGAAGCCCTAAAATACAAGCTCCCAAGCCAAAGGCTGAAGGTTATCAGCTTCTCCTCCGGAGATTTAAGATCTCATGGAACAGAAATAGTTGGGGTTTTTAACTCAAACTCCTTTGAGATTAAAGAAGAAACAGGATTAGTTGCCATAAGCCTAGTCTGCAACATAGAATCGGAAAGTCTAAGTCGAATATTCGCCGCGCTTTCCAATACTAGAATATTCGGAGTTAGTACTGGGAGAGGTTCAATCACAATTTTCGTTTCAACCCCAAATTTGAAGGATTTAATGAATAAACTTCATAATTTAGATGTTTGTAAGGCCTTAAGCTGCCTAACCAATGTTGGACTTGTGGAGGTAGCCCATCCAGTCTTCGTTGATTCCCCCGGCTGGGTTGCCAAGATAGCTGAAGCATTAGCATCCGAAGGAATAAACATAATAGAAGTTACGACAAGTAAGGCAACAATAAGCATATTTGTTGAGGAAGCGAAAGTTAAAGAAGCAGCTAAGATTGTGAGGGGTGCTCTTGAAGCGTAGGAGAGTGGCATTATTAGCCGCAACTGGCGCGGTTGGTCAAAGATTCGTTCAACTCCTAGAGAATCACCCATGGTTTGAAATATCGGTTCTTGCCGCATCAGAGCGTTCAGCTGGCAAAAAGTATAAAGACGCATGCATCTGGCGCATGGAAACAAGCATGCCTAAAGAAATAGGTGAAATGACGGTTGTCAAAACGAATCTTAAGTCGGTTAGAGAAGCTGGTGAAGTAGACTTTGTTTTTTCAGCTCTGCCGGGAAGCGTTGCTGGACCAATAGAGGAGGAGTTCGCGGCCGAATATCCAGTGCTCAGCAAGGCTGCAGCTCACAGAATGGATGAGGATGTTCCGCTTCTAATACCTGAAGTCAACCCGGAACAGCTAGAGCTGATATTAGTACAGAAGCGCAAACGGGGCTGGAGCGGCTTTATATCTACAGATCCCAACTGCTCAACCATACAGATGGCTATGACTCTAAAGCCTCTCATGAAGTTCGGTTTAAGAAAGGTTATCGTTACAACTATGCAGGCCTTAAGTGGAGCTGGATACCCAGGCGTTCCCTCACTTGATATAATCGATAACGTTGTCCCCTATATTCCTAGAGAAGAGGAAAAGATGGAAACTGAAGCTAAAAAGATTCTCGGAATATTTGATGGGGGAAGAGTAAGGCCGGCGGATATTACCATAAGCGCTAGCTGCAATAGAGTAAACGTTAAGGATGGGCATCTGGAGGTTATCTACGTTGATTTAGATAAAAAACCGACTGCTGAGGAGGTTAAGGAGGCTTTCAGAAACTTTACTGGTGAACCGCAGAGGTTAAAGCTTCCATCCGCCCCTGAAAAACCAATTATAGTTAGGGAAGAAATCGATAGACCTCAGCCTAGGATTGATAGAAACGCTGGGAGGGGAATGAGCGTTGTTGTCGGGCGCATACGTGATGACCCGATCATGACAATTAAATATATCTGCTTAGGGCATAACACAATTAGAGGAGCTGCTGGAGCCGGCATATTGAGCGCTGAACTCATGGTTGCTAAAGGATACCTCTAAGCTATGGGCGGTTTAAACATGTTATCCACAAGCTTACCTCACAAGTACTTAGAGAATAGGCGCGGAAATCTTTACATAGAAGGCGTCTCAGCGATTAAGCTTGCGGAGAAATTCAACACACCGCTATATGTTTTAAGCGAGAGCCGCATACGCGAAAACTTCCTGAGATTAAAGGAGGAACTACTCAAGCATTATGGGAAAGTTAGAATTTATTATTCCGCTAAAGCCAACACGAGCTTTGCGGTTTTAAAAATATTGAAGGATGAAGGAGCTCATCTTGATGCTGTTAGCCCCGGAGAAGTCTTCTTAGCGTTGGAAGCCGGCTTCCAACCAGAGAGGATCCTGTTTACTGGAACAAGTGTTAGGGATGATGAGCTTAAATTTCTCATCGAGTCTGGCGTAAAAATCAACATTGACTCGCTTTCACAACTAAGGCGGCTTCTAAAATTTCATGTTCCGGAAATATTGTCTATTAGGGTTAATCCGAAGAT
The DNA here is from genome assembly GCA_964529605.1 of uncultured Candidatus Bathyarchaeia archaeon. Lineage (GTDB taxonomy): Archaea > Thermoproteota > Bathyarchaeia > Bathyarchaeales > DTEX01 > DTEX01. The sequence continues at coordinate 11,134 of CAZGXE010000032.1, forward strand.
TGGCGCTGGCCACCATGAACATGTGATTACCGCTGGCAGAAACTCAAAATTCGGCATTTGGGAAACTTATGTTTTAGAAGCCTATAAGAAAGCCCGAGATGCCGGCGTTAAGCGGTTTGGTATACACATGCATATTGGATCCGGCATATTAGATATTGAACCCTACCTCTTGGCATCTCAGAATCTTTTGGAAATCGCCCATCAGGTTCACTTGAAACTTAACATAACTTTTGATTTCATAGATTTCGGCGGGGGATTAGGCGTCCCATATAAACCTGATGAAGAACCTCTAGACATAGAAGCCTTCGCTGAGAAGATGCTCAGCCTATTCAAGAATAGAATAAAAAAGTACGACTTAGGCGAGCCGTTCTTCTGCATTGAACCCGGACGCTTCATAGT